>CAZHKB010000247.1:0-4412 GCA_964533405.1 uncultured Phycisphaeraceae bacterium
CTCCCCCGCACGCTCAACCCTCAACTCCCGCCCCCCGCGCCAGAGCCCGGGCCTTCATCACAAAACTCGACCCGGACTGCCTCCGGCTGCGCAGCAGCCCACGGTCGTTGCCAGAGGCGCGGCCGCGCAGCGGCAAGCCTCTGGACAACCCAGCATCTCGAACTCCGGACCCCGCGGGGCCGACGCACCGTCGGAACACCAGCGCCCCGCCGTTCCAGCCAAGCCAACGCGCATCACAACATCGCCCCGACTCCCTCCGCGCCCTCCGCGGCCAACCCCACCCCACGCCACCACATCCGCACCCGATCTCGCAATCCAATGTTCGAGGGGGAGAATCTGCGCCAGAAGGCCGAACGCCACGCAGCAACTGACCGAGCGCACAGGGCCATACGGGAGGAGTTCCGGAGATCGGCGGAAGCCACGCGGGAGGCGGCAGCGGTGGGTCAACCCCCTACCAAGGATTCAGACTGACGCACTGCCAACCACTCGACGCCCACGGGTCCCACCCGTGGGCCGCTCTACAATCCACTCGGCTGCGGTCACAGCCCCGACCACTCTCCGTGGACCGCCATCGACGCGCTCGCGTCGCGCCACAAGGGGCTCCCATGTTCGACCGTCTCTCCCAAGGCTTCAACAACGTCTTCCGCAAACTCTCCGGCAAGGGCACCATCACCGAGGCCAACGTCCGCGACGCCGTCGCCGACGTCCGCACCGCCCTGCTCGAAGCCGACGTCGCCCTCGACGTCGTCAACGCATTCACCCAGAACGTCCTCGAAGACGCCATCGGCCAGCAGGTCACCAAGAGCCTCAAGCCCGGGCAGGAAATGATCGGCATCTGCCACCGCCGCCTCGTCCAACTCCTGGGCGGCGAACTCTCCCCCGACGGCCAGCCCCAACCCTTCAAGCCCGCGCCCCCCGAAGGCGCCATCATGCGCGTCAGCCCCGCGCCCACCATCGTCATGATGTGCGGCCTCCAGGGCTCCGGAAAAACCACCACCTGCGGCAAGCTCGCCGCCTACCTCTCACGCCGTGGCCGCTCCGTCATGCTCGTCGCCGCCGACCTTCAGCGACCCGCCGCCGTCGAGCAGCTCGAGATCGTCGCCGCCACCGTCCGTGAGCAGGTCAAGGGCGCACCCGTCCACTTCTACGCCGAGCCCGAAAAAACCGCCGCCTACGGCAAGGCCGTCGGCGTTGCCGTACAGGTCTGCCAGCGCGGCGTCCTGAAGGCCCAGCAACTCGGCGTCGATACCGTCATCCTCGACACCGCCGGCCGCCTCCACATCAACGACGACCTCATGGGCGAACTCGCCTCCGTCAACAAGACCCTCCGCCCGCACCAGATCTTCCTCGTCGTTGACGCCATGACCGGCCAGGACGCTGTCCGCTCCGCCAAGGCCTTCCACCAGAAACTCGAAGTCGACGGCATCATCCTCACCAAGTTCGACTCCGACACCCGCGGCGGCGCGGCCCTCTCCGTCAAGCAGATCACCGGAGCCCCCATCAAGTTCGTAGGCGTCGGCGAGAAGATCGACGCCCTCGAAGAGTTCCACGCTGAACGCATGGCCGGCCGCATCCTGGGCATGGGCGACGTCGTCTCGCTCGTCGAAAGAGCCCAGCGCGAGGTCACCGAGGAAGAAGCCCAGAAACTCGAAGACAAGATGGCCAAGGGCGAGATGACCATGGAGGACTTCCTGGGTCAACTCCGCGCCCTGCGCCGCATGGGCTCGCTCAAGAGCCTGCTGGGCATGTTGCCCGGCGTCGGCCCCATGCTCAAGGACGTCTCCATCGACGACGGCCAGATCGGCCGCGTCGAGGCCCTCATCCACTCCATGACCCCCGACGAACGCACCAAGCCCTCGCTCATCAATCCGGGACGCCGCCGCCGCATCGCCAGCGGCGCCGCCGCCAAGCAGGAAGAGGTCGCGCAGCTCGTCAAGCAGTTCGAGACCATCAACCGCCTCACCAAGGAAATGGCCGGAATGAGCGGCGCCTCCAAGATCAAAGCCGTCAAGGAACTCGGCGCCGCCGGCGGCCTGGGCAGCCTTGTCCCGGGTGTCCAAGGCATGCCCAACATGCGCATGAAAGGCTCAACCACCGGCGGCGCGGCCCCAAAGGGCCGCTTCAAAAAACGCCGCTAACTCACGGCGGAGCCGACCCCGCGCGCGGTCGGGCAACCGCACACCGAACCGCCGCATCCGAACTCGCCCAACGCGGACGCCTTGTGCTCGCGCCCCGACGATCCAACCCCGCATCGCAACCTCCTTCCCTTCCCCCCTTCCTCGCTCCGTCTCGCTCCCCCTTCTTCACAAAACCGTCCTCACCTCCCACAACTCCGGAAAAAACACGTGATCCACAACCTTCCGCAGGAACGGAGCCCCCGACGTGCCCCCCGTCCCCCGCTTCATCCCGATCACCCGCGTCACCGTCTTGAGATGCCGGAACCGCCAAAGGCTGAATGACTGATCGACATCGATCAACTTCTCGGCCATCTCATACGCGTCCCAGTGCCCCTCGGGCTCCGCATAAATCTTCCTGAACGTCTCCACGATCTCCAGCCGCATCGCGTGCGGCTCGCTCACGTCCCGCTCCAGAACATCCAGCGGGATCGCGTGCCCATGCCGCGCCAGATACCGCAGGAAATGGTCGTACAGGCTCGGCTCCCGCAGCGCGGCCTCCAGAATCGCCAGCTGATCGGGGTGATACTTGTGAACCCGCAGCATCGGCCCATCCTTGTTGCCCAGCAGAAACTCCACCATCCGATACTGCACGCTCTGGAACCCGCTCGCCGGACCCAGCACATGCCGGAACTGCACATACTCCGTCGGCGTCAGCGTCTCCAGCACCGCCCACTGGTTGAACAACTGCTGCTGGATGCTCTTCACCCGCGCCAGAATCTTGAAGCACGGCTCCAGCTCGTCCCGCTCGATGTGCGCGATCGCCGCCTTCAACTCATGCACAATCAACTTGAACCACAACTCCGTCACCTGGTGCTGCACGATGAACAGCATCTCGTCATGGTGCACCGGATTGCTCAGCGGCTTCTGCGCCGACAGCAACTGGTCCAGGCACAGGTACCCGTCATACGTCGTCCGCCCGGCCAGATCAGTGTGCGTCCCCGCCTCCAGTTCGCGATAAGCCATGGTCATCTCCCTGTCGTCGACGCATCGTATGGAACCCACAGCCCCCCCTCCCCCCAATCTCGCCTCGCCAGTGGGGGGAGGCAGGGTGGGGGGCAATCGATGAACCCTGACCTCCCGTTGCTCCGCCGTCCCGCTCCACCACTCGCCCCACGCGGAGGCTGGACCTGAGAAGGCTCTGCGCCGAAGCTCAGGCTTCGAGCCCAAGACGCGATTCCAACGAACGGGGGGGACGGGCTTTCCAGCCCGTCCAGCATCGCCGAAGCGTCAGCGCTGACCGGAACTCCGCTCGGTGCAACAGGCCCGACTCAATCCCCACCACATTGATACCCTCCATCCCCTCGGAGCCCTCCATGTCCACCACCCCCGCCCCCCTCATGCTCGGCGTCTCCGGATGCCGCGGCATCGTCGGTGCTTCCCTCACACCCACCGTCGTCGTTGAGTTCGCAGGGTCTTTCGCGTCGTGGCTCGCGGCCCGCTCTGGCGGAGCACGCCCGCGCGCCCTGCTCGCCGCCGACGGCCGCGCCGGCTACCACGCCGTCCACGCCGCCGCCCGCGCGGGCCTCCTCGCCGCCGGCTGCGACGTGATCGACGCCGGCATCTGCGCCACGCCAACCGCCGGGGTCATGGTCGACCACCTCGCCGCCGACGCCGGCGTCATCCTCACCGCCAGCCACAACCCCCAGAACTGGAACGGCATGAAGTTCCTGCTCGGTGCGGGTGGGCCGGCTCTCCGGGCCGGACTCCCTACCCCCTCAGTTCCTGCCTCATCACCTCAGACCACTCACCTGACCCAAGCCGTCGCCGCCGCCCCCGACGCCGCCACCGCCCAGGCCATCATCGCCCACTACAAGTCCGGCGGCGCACGCCGCCTCGCCAACTGGGACGCCATCGGCTCCGCGACCACCACCGACGTTGCCTCCGCCGTCCACATCGGCCTCGTCCTCCGCTCGCTCGACGCCCTGCGGGACGGAGCACGTCCAACCGTCACCGACCGCATCCGCGCCGCACACTTCACCGTCGTGCTCGACTCGGTCAACGGCGCGGGCCGACACGCCGGGCGTGTCCTTCTCGAACGTCTGGGCTGCATCGTGATCGCACTGGGTGATGCGGACACCGGCATCTTCTGGCACCCCGCAGAGCCGACGCGCGACAACCTCGCCCAAGTCTCGAAGCAAGTCGCCACCGCCGGCGCCGCGATCGGCTTCTGCCAGGACCCCGACGCCGACCGCCTCGCACTGCTCGCTGCCGACGGCTCCTACATCGGCGAGGGGG
>CAZHKB010000248.1:0-4345 GCA_964533405.1 uncultured Phycisphaeraceae bacterium
TAGTTCGCTACTCCATCTCCCCCATCACCGCCGCCAGGATATCGCGCGCCGCCTGCAGGTCCTTCCGATCAATCATCTCCGTCACCGTGTGGATGTACCGCGTGCCCACCGTGATGCCCACGGCCCTCGCCCCCGCCGCCGACTGCTGGGCCGCCGCCCCGTCCTGCCCGCCCGCCTTCAGGATCGACCGCTGATATGGGATCCGCTTCCTCTTGGCGATCGCCTCCACCTGATTCGTCAACGCGAAGTCCGAGATGAACGATGAGTCCTTGATGTGCAGCGCGAAACCGCCGCCGTGCTTGCTCACCGCCTCGTTGTCCGGCACGCCCGGCGTGTCGCACGCCAGCGTCACGTCCACGCCCAGCCCGATGTGCGGGCGCACCGCGAACGCCGCGTTCTTCGCGCCCCGCAGACCGACCTCCTCCTGCGTCGTGAAGGCCACGATAATCTCGCCCGCGTGACCCGTCCCGGCCTTCTCGAGCGCCCGTACCGACTCGATCCCCAGCCAGCACGCCACCCGGTTGTCCATCGCCTTGGACACCAGCTTGTCGCCCACCTCCACGAACGGCTCGTGCATCACCACGAAGTCGCCGATCTTCACCGCCTTGCTCACCTTGGCCGCGGGCAGGCCGATGTCAACGAAGAACTCCTTGACGTCCGGCACCTTGGTGCGCTCCTCGGGCGTCGAGATGTGGATGGGCCGACCGCCCGGGTTCATCACGCCCACGCGATCGCCCGCGTCGGTACACACCAGCACTCGGCGGCTGAACAGGTTGCGAGGGTCGAACCCGCCCGCCGGGTCCAGCCACAGGAAGCCCTTGTCGTCGATGTGCCGGACATAGAATCCGATCTCATCCATGTGGCAGAGCTGCATGACCCGCGTCGGCTCCTTGCCGCCGCCCGCCCGCTTCTTGTTCTTGGCCGCCCGCGGCCCGCGCCGACAGATCAGTGATCCCAGCGGGTCGGTCTCCACCGTGTCGAACAACCCCTTGACCTCGCGGGCAATCAGCTCGCGCACCCGCTCCTCGCGACCAGGCACGCCGGGAGTCTCGCACAGACGCTTCAGAAGGTCGATGTTCATGGGGAATCCAGGGAGAAATGACGGAGCGACTCAGGGACGAAGTGACGAGCCAGAGCCCGCGAACGCGACGCGCAAGCGAACGCTTGCGCGACCATTCGCCGACGAACCACGATCATACCGGCCCGCGCACGCTCCCGCCCGGCGCCTCGCCCTTCGCGGCGCAATGCCCACGCTTGCCGATTCCTGCCGCCGGGATGACCGCGATGATCGCCACCAGCACCGCGCCCGCCGTCGCCGCCATGAGGTTCGACGCCGTCGGATGCTCCCCGCTGAACTCCTGCCGCGCCGCCTCCGCCGCTGGCGTGTTCCCCGCCAGCGCGGCATCCCAGTACGCGTGCAGGTCCACCGCCATCCCGGGCCGCAGCACGATCAACGTGTACCCCAGCACACCAGCCGCCACCGCCACCGCGCCCAGCCACACCAGTGTCGCCATCGAACGCCCCGCGCACACACGGCTCGCCATCAGCGCGATGGCCGTCGCGACCGCGACCGCCGCCGTCACCATCTGCACGACATCGGTCACCTCGAACACGCGATTGGCGATCGTGCCGGCGGCCAGCATCCAGTGGTCGCCGTCGTACCTCGCGTACGCGGGCAGGCGCGGGTCGAGGGCTTTCATGGTCGGAAACGCGATCGCCGCCGCCAATCCCGCCGACAGCACCGACGCGCCCCACAGGCACAGCGACAGAACGTGCAAGGCGACCAGCGAACTTCCAAGACGGTGCATGGCGGATGGTAGAGCAGAGCCGGGACGGTGGGCTCGCGGGCGTCGTCCGCCGCGCAACGCGCCCTGTGCTCGCGCAGCGCGTTCGCAGGACGACCGGAATACAAATGACCCGTGCCCAATCCGCTCTCCATTTCGCTGGCCGGTCTGAGGCGCGACGACGCGGCCGCGCCGTGGACGGGCGGAGCCCGAAACGCGATCCAGTGGGGCGGCACGCTGGGCATCCGCGGCGTGCAGCTCGACGCGACCGCGCCCGGCATGAGGGCACGCGAGCTGGACCGATCTGGCCGGCGCGACGTGGCGGCCTTGCTACGCCGGATGGAACTCGATCTGACCGGTCTGGACCTGTGGCTGCCGGGCGAGCACCTGCTGGACCCGGCCCATGTGGACCGGGCGGCGGCGGCGGTGGTGGGGGCCATCGGCCTGGCCGCCGAGATCGCGCCGCTGGCCGGCGCGGGCGGTCGGCTGGTGAGCCTGACCCTGCCGCCCAAGGTCGGTCCCGACGTGCTGGCCCAGATCGTGGGCGAGGCGGCCCGCCAAGGTGTCCGGCTGGCGGACCACGCCTGGCCGCCGCGGGCGGTGGAAGGCGTGGGGGCGGCGACGGTCGGCATCGGGCTGGACCCGGCGGCGGTGGCGCTGGCGGGCGAGGCGATCGGGGATGCGGCGGCTCGGATGGCCGAGCGGGTGGTGTCGGCCAGGCTGTGCGACCTGTCGAGCGCGGGTCGCGTGCTGCCGGGCTCGGCCGATGGGAGGCTGGACGTGCTGGCGTATCGGGTGGCGTTGTCGCTGGCGCCCGGCGTGGTTCCGGTGGTGGTGGATGTGCGTGGGTTGTCGGAGCAGGATGAGGGGGCGCGCCGGATGATCGCGGATTGGAAGGGCGAGTAGAAGAGCCCGACCGCTGGTGCGGTCGGGTGTGGGGTGCGGCCAAGGGGAGTTGCGGATGCTGACCCGGGTTGGTCTGGGCGAGGCGGCCGACCGGTTGCGCGGGCGGTTCTGTTGAGCGTGGGTTACCAGTAGGAGGGGCCGTCGATCTCGACGTCGTAGGCGCCGGTGGAGGAGCCGTAGGCGTCCACGACGAGGTAGAAGGTTTCGCCGGCGACGGCGTCGAGCCTGAGCCACTCGGCGGCGCCGGAGCCGCCGGTGTCCTCGGAGTCGATGAGGTAGCCGTGGCTGTCGTAGGCGCGGGCGATGGAGTCGAGCGAGCCGCGAGGGTTGATGCGGATCCAGAGGGTTCCGGAGCCGGCGGCGGTGAACTTGAACATGTCGGTGTCGCTGGTGCGTTCGATCGCGCCGCCGGAGAGGCCGTTGCCGGAGGAGGCGAGGATGGGGATGCGGGTGGCGTCGTTCCACTGGCCGGCGTCGGCGTGGTCGTCGAAGGGGGGCGGCGGGGCGGTGGGGGCCAGGAGGCTGAGGGTGTAGTCACCGACGGAGGCGCGGTAGCCGTCGACGACGATGTAGTAGCGGCGGCCAGAGGCGACGGAGAGGTCGATGATCTCGGCGCCGGCGTTTCCAGAGGAGTCGCGGGAGGCGAGGAGGTAGCCGTTTGAGTCGTAGACGCGGAGGGCGACGTCGAGGCCGTAGTCGGCGTCGGCGATGATGCGGGCGACGCCCGAGCGGCCCGCGACGAAGGAGAAGAGGTCCTCATCGCCTGAGAAGTCGATGGCGGAGTATGCGGTGCTGGAGCCAATGGTGGTGTACCAGTTGCCGGGGGCGTTGCCGTTGGAGCCGCCGTAGCCGAAGTGGGGGTCGAAGGAGACGGTGTAGTTGCCATAGGCGCCCGAGCGGCCGCTGACGACGACGCGGTAGGTGTAGCCCTTGGTGACATCGATGGAGACGGTCTCATCGCCGCCGGAGCCCTTGCGGTCGATGGTGGGGGTGATCTGGGCGCCGGAGGCGTTGTAGATGCGGATCTGGGCGTCGAGGGAGCCGGTGGGGTCGAGGTTGATGGTGACGCGGCCCGAGCGGGTGGGGGTGAGGTTGAAGCCGTCCTGATCGCCCTTGTAGTCGAGGGCGTCGCGGACAGCGACGTCGCCGTCGGAGACGTCCATCTCGCGTGCGCCGTCGATGGTCATGTTGAAGCGGCCGCGGGTGGCGGCTTCGCCCAGGACGCGGACGAAGTACGTGCGGCCTTCGAAGGCCTCGAAGATCATGCCCTCGGGTTGTGCGGTTCCGGCGCGGACGGCGGGGCGCGCGAGGAGGCGGCCCTGGCTGTCGAAGAGTTCGAGGGTGGCGTTGAGCGGGATCTTGGGGTTGACGGTGAGGGCGGTGAGGCCGTCCTGGTCGGCGGTGAACTTGAAGAAGCGGTGGCCGGTGCCGGTGATCTGCCCGGTGGCGAGGATCTCTCCGGAGGCCTGGTCCATGTGGAGGGGGATGGCGGTGGAGAAGGACGCGCCGGACATGACGGTGCGGGCTTCGAGGGGGAGCAGGTCGCACGGCGCGGCGGGGGCGGAAGCCCGGGTTGCTTTGCGGGTGATGCGGTTGCTCTTGGTAAACACGGGAATCTCCTTGGGGCGGGGCGATGGGCCCTGCCTTGGGAGTAC
>CAZHKB010000249.1:0-4340 GCA_964533405.1 uncultured Phycisphaeraceae bacterium
CTGTGTACGAGCGAGGTGGCCCAGACGGTGTTGAAGATTGATGTGGACGCGGCGGGCGAGGGCGGGCAAGACGCCGCGCCGGATTACGAGGCGACGCCCAGCGGCCCGACGGCCCCGCCCCCGGCCGCCGCGGGAACCGCCCCGGTTCCGATCGTCGAGACGTACTCGTTTGGCGCACGGGCCGGCCACATGCTGGCGGTGTCGCGCGACTTCACGCGGTGCTACGTCCCCAGTGTGGCCGACCAAACCGTCAGCGTGATCGACCTGACCACGGGCGAGGTTCTGGCGGCCCCCATCGCGGGCCAGGGGGCCGAGGGAATCGCCGCCGCCCCGGACAACTCGGCGGTCTGGATCGCCTGCAACCGTGGGGAGTCGATCGCGATTCTGGACCCCGCGACCAACACCATCGCCCACACCTTTGCGTCGGCGGGCTTCCCGTTGCGCCTGCGCTTCACGCCCGACTCGGCGTTCGTCGTCGTGTCGTATCCCGTGGCCAATCAGGTCCGCGTGTTCGACGCGGCCACGCGGGAGCTGGTCAAGACGTTCGGCTTCCCGCCCGACTCGGCCCCGACAAGCATCGCCGTCAGCCCCGACGGACGGCTGCTGGCGGTGGTGTGTGCCGGGATTGAGGCGGTGGCGATCCTGGACCTGCGGACCGGGCAGATTCTTTCGCACAACTCGGTGGGCCCGGTGCCGGATGGTTTGGCGTGGGCGCCGGCCCAATGAGACCCTGGGTCGACCGCCCCGGATTGACCCATCCGCCCTTCCGTCTACCATTGCCTTCGCCCCGGCCCGCCAAAGGCCGGGGCGAAGCCCCCGGGGGCATAGCTCAGTTTTGGTAGAGCGCTTCCATGGCATGGAAGAGGTCAGGGGTTCGAGTCCCCTTGCCTCCACTACACCCGGACAACAGGCCCGAGCAAGTCTCGGGCCCGTTGGCTTTTTGCATACCGACCGTCCGGTTTATGCTATGCTCTGTGCCGAGCACACTCCTGACTGGCCCGGGCCGCGACGTGGTCGGCGGCCTGGTGCCAAGGGGTCGCTCATCCGGGCCTTGCATGACCACGCCCAACGACCATTCCGGGGACTCTCCGCAGCTGCGGGCCCCGCCGCCCGGCAGCGATTCCCCCTATCCGCGCGGTCGGCGCACCCAGCAGCAGCGGCGCGACACCACGCGCTGCGCCATCATCGCGGCGGCCCGGACCGAGTTCCTCGAGCGAGGCTACGCCGCGGTCCCGCTCCAAGATATCGTGGCCCGTGCCGAGTTGACCCGCGGCGCGCTGTACCACCAGTTCAAGGGCAAGGCCGAGGTTCTGGAGGCCGTGATCGACGCCGAGGCGGCCCTCTTGCATGAGCGCATCCGCCCGGGCTTGGCGGGCGTCGACCACCCCCTTGAGCGCATCCGCCTGGGCTTCCCGCTCTATCTCGACGCGCTGGCCGACATCCGGATCCTGCGGCTGATCCACGTCGACTACCCCGCGCACTGCGGGCCGGCCCGGGCCGTCACGGGTTCGCCCTGGCTCGCGTACGTCGAGGCGCTGGTGGGCGACGCGATGTCCAAGGGCATGATGCGCCGGGTTGATGTCCGGGCGATCTCACGCCTGATCCTGGCGTTCTACCGCGAGTCGCTGGTGGCCATCGCGTACTCCGAGAATCAGGCCGCCACCCGGCGTGACATGACCGCCGCGCTCGACGCGATCATGGAGGGGCTGCGCACCGATGGGCGGTGAGCGAACCGACGGCGAGAACGGGCGGGACCAACGCGGTGCGAGCAACACCCGGAACGCGTCGCACCGATCAAAGAGAAAGAGGGGGACGGGCTCCAGCCCATCCCCCTTCTTCGCTCTGTCGCTCTGTCGCTCTGTTCTCAGCACCCCGCCGAGAAGATGCTCAGGTAGTAGAAGAAGTCATCGTTGTTGATAACGCCGTTGGGCACGCCGTAGCCCGGGCTGCCGGGAATCGCCGACGTGGTCAGGTCGGCCACCGCGATGTTGCCGGCCGCGAACTGAGCCAGGTAGTAGAAGAAGTCGTCGTTGTTCAGGATGCCGTTGGGAACGCCGTACCCCGCCTGGCCCGGGATGGCGCCCGTGGTCAGGTCCGGGTCGCACCCACCGCCGGTGAGCATGTAGGTCTCGAAGCCGATGCGCCAGCCGCCGTCGGCGAAGAAACTTCCCAGCAGGAACACGGGCTCGGGATACGCCGGGGTGTTGGGCGGGGGCGCGTACGTCCCGTTCAGCCCGGCCCCGGAGTCATTGCCCTGCAGCTCGAGCACGAACGTGTCGCCGGCGGTGAGGTTGATGTTGGCGCTGGTGACGTCCACGAACACGATCCCGAAGCTGGGGTTCGGCAGCACGACCGTGCGGGTCGCCATCACCGCGCCCGGCGCCGCCGCCGTCCCCGAGCGGACCCGCAGCTCGAACTGCCCAGGCCCGGGACTGGCCGACCCGCCGAACTTCACGCCCTCCAGCTGTCCCGTGATCCCGGCCCTGGCCTGCAGGTCCCACACCAGGGACGACGCGCTCAGGTTGAAACCCGCGCTTTGCAGCGGAGCGCCGGGTGACAGGATCGGGCAGTTCTGGTCCAGCACCCCGACCTGCCCGTGGGCGGCCGACGCGGTGAGCACGACGAGCGACGCGGCAATGACTGACTTCATGTGATTCTCCTCCAAGTCAACGGAACAATCCCCTACCTTCTGGTCGAGGAACGGGCCGAACCACATTGTGTCTGAACGCCGCGCTGCACGCAAGCCCAAATCCCAGACGTCGGCGCAATCCGCCAGCCCAGTCCACCCGGCGCTGCGCGGTCACCCTTGAACATGCCCGCGCCGCCCGCGGTCCGAGCACGAATGAAAAGGGGGACGGGCCAAAGCCCATCCCCCTTCGTCACTCGATCACTCGGTCTCGTCGACTCTGCGTGTCTTGCCTGTTTCGCTCTCAGCACCCCGCCGCGAAGATCGTCAGGTAGAAGAAGAAGTCGTCGTTGTTCAAGACGCCGTTGGGCACGCCGTAGCCCGGGCTGCCGGGAATCGCCGACGTGGTGAGGTCTGCCACCGCGAGGTTGCCCGCCGCGAACTGCGACAGGTAGTAGAAGAAGTCGTCGTTGTTCAGGATGCCGTTGGGAACGCCGTATCCGGGCTGCCCGGGAATCGCGCCGGTGGTCAGGTCGGGACGGCACGCGACGGGGTTCTGCACCGCGCCGACATACATCAGGGCCTGGTAGGCCTGGTCAAGCGACCCGGCGACGCCGCCGCCGCCGGTGGGGTTCTCGAAGTCGTCGTCGTTGTCGGCGTCATAGATGATCTGGGCGTTGAACACCAGCCCGCCCAGGGTGCGGGGGTCGTCCTGGTCGAGCCCGGCGGTGGCGATGTTGTTGAACGACGCGCCCGAGACGTTGGAGGAGAAGAAGGTGCCCGAGGAGACCGAGTCGCCGTCGGCGATGCCGATGAAGTCGATGCGGTAGTCGGTGCCCGAGTTGGCCCCGGTGATGACCTGCCCGCGGAAGGCCACGACCTCGAGGCTGTAGCAGAAGTTCGCCTCGTTGTAGACCGCGCGGATCAGCGCGGTCTTGGGGAACGGGTCCGCGTCCAGCTGAACCGGCGCCAGGAACCAGAGGTTGCCGACCGAGTCGAAGCCCACGCCGGAGATTGACGGGCCCGCAGGCGTGCCGCCCGTCAGCTCGCCCAGGCGGATCATCCGCCCGATCGGAGCCCCCGCCCCGTTCACGACGGGCTTGCCCGCCACGCCCGGGTCGGTGTACGCCGCGATCGTCCACTGCACCGCACCACCCGGGGTGAATCGCGCGACGTAGATCGCGTTGAGCGGGTTGTTCAGCACGAACACGGGGTAGTACGCCACGCCCGCGACCAGGGTGCGGCCCTGGCGGTCTTTGGTGACGGTGGACTGCCCGACGCCGCCGCGGAATGCGGTCTGGGAGTGGTAGTGGTCGAAGAAGCCCGGGCCGCCGAAGGCGGACGGGGTGAAGCCGGTGCAGGGGTCGGCGATGTTGGCGGGGATGATGAGCTCGACGTTGCCCGAGACGTTGCCCACGGCGTTGACGCCCCAGACCAGAAGGCGGTCGGCGTCCAAGCCGTTGTATCCGAGCATGGAGGCGGTGCCGACCGTGCCCGGGAAGTTGATCGAGGGAGAGAAGGAGACCGACCCGCGATGGTTGGCCGAGGCCAGACCCGCGACGTGCGAGGCGTCGGCGGTGATGGTGGGAGCGGCGACCGAGCCCGTGGCGGTGCCGCGAACGAACTGGAAGTTGAAGTTGGAACCGAGCGCCAGCCCGCGCCCGCCCACGAACTGCTGCGGGAGGTTGGAGGGCGGGTTGTGCGCCGCGGCCGA
>CAZHKB010000250.1:0-4316 GCA_964533405.1 uncultured Phycisphaeraceae bacterium
CCCCTGCTCCCCACCACCGCCACCATCATGGGCCACCCCCCCGGCCTGTTCTTGCTCTTCTTGGTCGAGATGTGGGAGCGGTTCTCCTACTACGGCATGCGGGCCCTGCTCGTGCTTTACCTCGTGGCCCCCACCACCGGCGTCATCGACCCACCCGAGGGCTCGCCCGCCGGCTTCAACCCGGGGCGAGGATGGTCGGACGCCGACGCCACCACCCTCTACGGCTGGTACACGGGCCTTGCCTACCTCTTCCCGATCTTCGGCGGCATCATCGCCGACAAGCTCATCGGCACCCACCGCTCCATGATCGTGGGCGCCATCACCATCGCCATGGGCCACGTCGCCCTGGCAATCTCCGGCCTGGGCGGCATGGAGCACGGGCGGATGGGCATGTCCGTGTTCATCCTGGGGCTCTCGCTCATCGTCTTCGGCACCGGGCACTTCAAGCCCTGTGTCTCGGTCATGGTCGGCCAGCTCTACCCAGACAAGGACCCGCGCCGCGACAGCGCCTACTCCATCTTCTACATGGGCATCAACCTGGGCGCGTTCCTCTGCAACCTCGTCTGCGGCACACTGGCGGTCTACGTCGGCTGGCACTGGGGCTTTGGCTCGGCCGCCATCGGCATGCTCGCCGGCCTGTTCCTCTACATGGGCCTCCGCAAGCGCTACCTGGGAACCATCGGCGAGCCAAAGGACCCCGCCAAGGCGAAGTCCGCCATCCTCTTTATCCCGGCCGCCCTCGCGCTCTCGGGTCTGTTCGCTCTTGGATTCCACGCCGGGGTCGTCGGCACCATGTGGGACAGCGTCACCGCCGCCCTCACCTTCCCCGGCTCGGCCTGGATCGTCCCGGGCGCCATGCTCATCTGCATGGTCCTGCTCTGCACCTGGTTCACCCTCATCAACGCCCCCGAAGACCGCGCCCCGATCGCCTCCATCTTCATCTACATGTTCTTCAACGCGTTCTTCTGGATCGCCTTCGAGCAGGCCGGGTCCTCGGTCAACCTCTTCACCGAGCGCTACACCAACCGCGACTACGACGTGATGGGCATGACCGGCACGATCCCCACCCCCTGGTTCCAGTCCATCAACGCACTCCTGATCTTCATCTTCGCGCCCGTCTTCGGCATCATCTGGGCCAAGCTCGGCAAGCGCAACCGGAACCCCAGCCAGCCCGTCAAGATCGCCATGGGCCTCATGCTGCTGGGCCTGGGCTACGTTTTCATCTTCATGGCCGCCCGCAGCGTGAACCTCGGGCCCGATGGCGCCGTCATCGCCCGGGCCGCCATGGTCATGGTCTTCGCCATGTACTTCTGGCACACCATGGGCGAGCTCTGCCTCTCGCCCACCGGCCTGTCCTACGTCACCAAGGTCGCCCCCGTCCGCTTTGTCTCGCTTCTCATGGGGGTCTGGTTCGTCTCCTCCTTCATCGCCAACCTCGGCGGCGGCTTGCTGGCCGCTCAGGTCGAGGCCATCGACGCCGGCACCGTCACACTGCCCTGGAACTTCTCGGGCCAGAACGCCAACTTCTTCTTCCTGTTCGTGGTTTCGTCATTCGCCTCGGGGCTGCTGATCCTGCTCGCCTCGCCCTGGCTCAAGAAACTCGCCCGCGGGCGCGAGTAGTGTGCCACGCCGTGCCACCGACTCACGCCCGCTGTGAGGCGTGAGTCGGTCCGAACGTGCGATGTTGCCTGATCGATTGGGCGTCCGTCCGTTGCTCGCACCGAGCAAGCCCGCAAGGCCGGGCCTACTCGGTGGCACACGAGCCCCTGTCGCGCGACCTCCGCGCCACCAGCATCCACCCGCCCAGTCCCACCGGCCCCAGCGTCGCCAGCGACAGCACCGACGCCACCGGGATCAGATACATCGAGAACACCACGATGTCGCGCCGAGGCCGCAAGCCCTCGAACCGTTGATAGTCGCCCTCGGCCGCGAACGCGCCCGTCCACGCCCACGCGGCCAGGGCGCCGACCATCGCCGCCAGCACAAGGCACGCCAGCGCGCCCAGCAGCCTGTGCTTCCGCGTGTCCTGCCTCATTCCGACCTCGCGCTCACAGCGCCCCGCGCAGCGCGGGCGCCGCCCTGAACGCGCACGTCTTCATCTCCGCGATCTGGATCGGCGCTCGCGTGATCGGATGCACCCCCGTCCGCGCCGGCCTCACCTTCGAGATGAAGGTCCCAAACCCCGCGATCGTCACCTTCCCGTGCCCCGCGACGCCACGCGCCAGGCAGGCAAAGACCCCCTCCACCACCCGGGCCGCCTCCGCCTTGGTCATCCCCAGTTCCTGATGCACCTGGTCCACGAGCATGCTCTTGTTCACGACCGCACCCCCGGGGCTTCATCGCCCGATCGTCGCCTCGCCGCGCGTCCCACGCGGGACCGGCCCCGGGCCTCGTCGCCGGGTGCTCCGTTTTCTATCGGCCCAACCCCAATCCCTACCATACTAAGTGTCAATGCAATCCCCTGCTTGAGGGAGGCCGCACTCCATTTCTCATCGCTGCTCCGACCATGCAACCAAGCCACGGATTCGTGCCGACGCGACCCGTTTCCCGCATCCACCGGCAGGGCTTCACCTACCGTTCGGGACTTGCAATGCACCCAGCTCCCACCATCCTTATCGCCGAGCCGCTCGACCAGGAGTGCCTCGACTGGCTCGCCCAGCGTGCCGCGATCGTCGTTTCCAAGCCTGACGACCCGGATTTCGCCGCCACGCTGACCCGCGCCGACGCCCTGATCGTCCGAACCTACGTCCGCGTCACCCAGTCCCTCCTCGCCGCCGCCCCCCACCTCCGCGTCGTGGGTCGAGCCGGCGTCGGGCTGGACAACATCGACCTGCCCGCCTGCGCCGCCCGCGGCATCCGGGTCGTGAACACCCCCAGCGCCAACACCCAGGCCGTCGTCGAGTTCGTCCTGGCCACCATCCTCGATCACATCCGCCCCCGCCAGCCCCTCTCCGACGCCCCTACCGCCGCCCGGTGGGAGTCGATCCGCGCGACCCAACTGGCCGACCGCCAGCTCTCCGAACTCACGCTGGGCATCCTGGGTCTTGGCCGAATCGGCTCTGCCCTGGCCCGCGTCGCGGCCGCCCTGGGCACCCGCGTCCTCTACCACGACCTGCTCGACATCCCCCCCGCCGCCCGCCACGCCTCCTCGCCCGTCACACGCGACAATCTCCTCGCCCAGTCCGACATCCTCTCCATCCACGTCGATGGCCGCCCGTCCAATCGCCACCTGATCGACGCCGCCGTGCTGGCTCAACTCAAGCCGACCTGCCTGCTCATCAATACCAGCCGCGGCGTGGTCCTCGATACGCCGGCCCTGGCCGCATGGCTCCGCGCCAACCCCACGGCCCGTGCCGCCCTCGACGTCCACGACCCCGAACCCTTCGCCCCCGACTACCCGCTCCTGGGCCTGCCCAACGCCCACCTGACCGCCCACCTCGCCTCCGGCACACGCACCGCCAAGCGCAACATGTCGTGGGTCGTTCGAGAGGTCTGGGATGCACTCACGCAGCATCCGTAACGAGGCCGGGTCCGCGAGCCCCGCACGATCAGCCCGAGGCACACCTCACCGCAAGACTCCCCTTGCGGGGACTCGCGCACCCTCGCGCACCCCGCCTCGCCCGGCCTCTGCTCTCCCCCCACTACACTCCCCCCCACGGAGGCTCCGATGACCCACATCTCAACCCGCACTCTCGACTGCGGGCTGGTGCTGCTCGTTGAACGCATGGACGGCGTCCGCTCCGCCGCTATCTCCTGGGCCATCCCCGCGGGCGCCGCCCGCGACCCCGACGACCGCCAGGGCCTGGCCGCCATGTG
This sequence comes from uncultured Phycisphaeraceae bacterium, assembly GCA_964533405.1. Taxonomy (GTDB): domain Bacteria; phylum Planctomycetota; class Phycisphaerae; order Phycisphaerales; family UBA1924; genus JACKHA01. The sequence continues at coordinate 3,817 of CAZHKB010000250.1, forward strand.
GCACGAACTGCTGCTCCGCGGCGCGGGCAACCTCGACAGCCGCGCCCACGCCGACGCCCTGGACCGCCTGGGCACGACTCGCGGCTGGGATGTAGGCATGTTGTCGCTCCGTCTGGGCCTCACCCTGCTGGGCGAACGCGTGCTCGAGGCCCTGCCGCTGGTGGTTGATATGGTCCGCCGTCCCCGCTTCGAGGAGGCCGCCATCGAGCCCGTCCGCGACCTGTGCCTGCAATCGCTCGCGTCGCTCGCCGATGAGCCCCAGCAACGGGCCTCGCTCGCCGCCCGTTCGCGCCACAACCCCTCGCCCTTTAACCGCAGCGGCATGGGCACCGAAGACGGCCTGACCGCCATCACCCGCGACGACGTCGTGACCGGCTGGCACCAGCGGGCGGTCCCCGTGGGCAGCGTGCTCGCCATCGCCGGCCCGGTCGACGCCGACGCCATCGCCGACCGCCTCAACACCCTGCTCGACGGCTGGACCGGCTCGATCGCCCCCATCC
>CAZHKB010000251.1:0-4315 GCA_964533405.1 uncultured Phycisphaeraceae bacterium
CCCCCCCGCACCCCGCCGACCAGGCCGGACGCGACCACGGCTTCGACATCGACCCCGACCAGACCGCCGCCCTCATCGACGAACTCGCGCGCGATCGCGACCGCCTCGCCGATGAGAACAAGCGCCTGCTGCTGGCCGCGGCCGACCTCCAGAACCAGGTCCGCATCCTCCGCGAAACCGGGCCAAAGGACGTGGCCGAGGCACGCCGCCAGACCCTCGCCGGCGTCGCCCGCGACCTCATCCAGGCCATCGACACCTTTGACCTGGCGCTCAACCACGACCCCTCCACGGTCTCGGCCGCGTCGATCCTCCAGGGCGTCTCCGCAATCCGTGACGCCCTGCTCAAGAACCTCGCTCAGCACGGCATCACCGCCTTCGCCCCCCAGCCCAACGACCCCTTCGAGCCCGGCAAGCACGAGGCCGTCATGGTCCAGCCCAACTCCTCCATCCACCCAGGCCACATCGTGGCCGCCTACCAGGTCGGCTACGCGCTCCACGACCGAGTCCTGCGTCCCGCCAAGGTCGCCGTCGCGCCAACCTGAATCAACAGAACCGACCGCGCGAGCGGTCGGCCGCCCCCCAACCAACCGCCGCCTCCGAACTTGCCCACACTCGACCACAATCACTCTGCCACTCCCTCACTCGCTGACTTCGTCACTCCCCATGCCCACCTACGACTTCAAATGCAACGCCTGCTCGCACACCTTCGAGCACATGCAGTCCATGAAGGACAAGCCGCTGCGCAAGTGCCCCAACTGCGGCAAGTCCGCCCTCGAACGCCTCATCGGCACCGGCGCCGCCGTCATCTTCAAGGGCGGCGGCTTCTACCAGACCGACTACCGCTCCGAGGCCTACAAGAAGTCCGCAGAGGCAGACAGCAAACCCGCGACCACCGAAACCAAGCCCGCAGCCACCGACGCGCCCGCAACCAGCACGAGCGACGCTGACTCGGGCGGCAAGCCTGGAACCAAGTCGAAGACGGATTCTGAGTCCAAGTCCACCCCAAAGACCGAATCATCCACGCCCAAATCAAACAACTCCGATTCCAAGTCCAAGCCGGCCGACTCGAAGAAGCTCGCCGACAAGTCCAAGACCACCAAAGCCAAGGGCGACTAACGCCCCACCCGCGCCACGCGCTCCCCGCTCAGTCTGCCAAACCCACCTCTGCCTCTGCCTTCCTCTGTCCCCCTGTGGTGAATCCCCTCTTCGAAAGCCCCAGACGCCGCGAGCACACCCCATGACCCCCCTGGCCCACGGCATCGACCTCGTCCCCATCGACCGCATCGCGCGAATGCTCGCCGACCACGCCGACCGCTTCCTCGAACGCTGCTTCACCCCCGCCGAGCGCGACTACTGCCTCTCGCGTGCCCGTCCCGCCGACCATCTCGCCGCCCGCTTCGCCGCCAAGGAAGCGATCCTCAAGGCCCTGGCCACCGGGTGGTCCGCGGGCATCGCCTGGACCGATGCCGAGGTTATCACCCTGCCCACCGGCGCCCCGGGCGTGGCCCTTCACAACCACGCCCTCCGGATTGCCGATGAGCAGGGCATCCGCGCGTGGCTCCTCTCCCTCACCCACGCCAGCGGCCTGGCGATGGCCTCCGCCATCGCACTGGGCCACCCGCCCGCGACCGCCTGATCCGTCGCCGCCTGCAATCGCCGCCCCCGCGGGCACGGAGCCTCGAATGCTCTCCTTCCCCTTCCCGCTCGCGATGCACCCCATCCACATCCCCGACGCCAACCCGCAGCCGCCACACGCCGCGCCTGATCCCGCCGCACGCCTCGACCCACCCGGTACACTCCCTCGCCCACCCGGGCCCTCGGGAGCGACCGAACATGAACACCCGAAACGTCGTCGGCGGCTTCATCGCCCTGATCGCCCTCGGCATCGTCGCGTACCTGCGATTCGGCTACTCCGGCGACCGCGTCGCCGAGTCCATCGAGCGCTACTCGCGCGAGACCCGCCAGGAGTTCCTCGCCTCCATCGACACCACCTCGGTCATGCAGAGCCCGGACCGGACCTACGTCGAGCGGCTGGCCGAGGAGAACCATGAGCGGGCCTGGGGCGACAACCACCGCATCCAGCGTTCGTCCGGCGCGCAGGTTGAGTGCGTGGTCAACATCGACGGCTACGCCCGCGACATCCTCCAGTACATGGCCGCTGCCGCCCAGCCGGACAACGCGGCCCTCGCGGAGGAACTGCTCACCATCCGCTCCCACCAGTTCTCGCTCGAGTGACACCCGGCTTTTCTCGATCACCCGCCCGCCCGCACCTCCCGCGCATCATGGATCCGGATCCACTCGATCCGCGGCCCCCACTGCTCCAGGATCGCCAGGTGCGCCGGGTGCTCGATGTACGCATCCAGCCCCTCGCGCGACTCGAATGACATCGTCAGGCACACGTCATAATCACCCTGCACCGTGTCGCGCCCCGTCTCCAGGTGCAACCCCACGAACGCGCCGGTGATCGACGGGATCTGATCGACCATCGCGAGCGTCGCGTCCGCGCAGGCCGCGGTGTCCAGGGGGTCCTTCAGTCGTACCAGCACGACATGCAGGATCGGGCCCATGCGGGCCGGCGCGGCCCCCACGCGCTGCGCGTCGCCTCCATCCCTCGCCCGCGAGCCGCCATCCGTCCGGCATCCGCCCAGCCCGATCGCCACAGCCGCCATCAGCCCAACGCCAATCCGCCGCACCGGCATTCGATCACACATGCTCCACTCCTTCAACTCACGCCACACTCGCGTGACACGCCACGTTCACGCGTTCACGCCCGGTCACACCTCGCCGACCGCGCCATCCAATCGCCCACCGGCCTGATCCAGCCTCCGCTGCGCCTCGATTTGGGGCACGCCCATCCGCTGCATCACCACCGCCGCCTTGACCGACCACCCCGCCCGCGCGAGCAGTTCCAGCGACCCGCCGCGATCCAGTCCCGTCAGCGTCGACACGATCCGGGCCGCACGGTCCCGCAACTTCTCGTTGGTCGCCCGCAGATCGACCATCAGGTTGCGGTACACACGCCCCGATCGCACCATCAACGTGGTCGAGATCGTGTTGAGCGCCTGCTTGGTCGCGCTCCCGGCCTTCATCCGGGTCGATCCGGTCACAACCTCCGCCCCGGTCGCGACCACGATCAGCACGTCGCACCCGACCGGCTTCTCAATCGGGCAGCATGTCAGCAGGCCCGTGACGCCCGCCCCCATCCGCCTCGCGTGCGCAATCGCACCCAGCACATAGGGCGTGGTGCCACCGGCAGCGATCCCCAGCACCGAGTCCTGCTCGGTCAGCCCCAGCGACTCCAACTCCCCCACTGCTCCATCCACCTCATCCTCGCGCCCCTCGCTCGATCGCCGCAGCGATCCATCGCCCCCCGCGATGATCCCCACGATCCGTCCCGGCTCGACGCAAAACGTCGGCGGAGCCTCCGAGGCGTCCAACACGCCCAGACGCCCGGACGTCCCCGCGCCGACATACACCAGCCGCCCCCCGGCGACGAACCCCGCCTCGGCCCGCTCAATAAACGTCGTGATCGCCGGTGCCGCCGCTTCCAGCGCCTCCGCGATCGCGCGATCCTCCCGCTGGATCAGCCCCACGCACTCGCCCACGCTCAGCCGGTGCAGGTCGCCCGTTCGCGGATTGACCTGCTCGGTCAGGATCGATGACCGATCGCGCGGCACGCTCGCGACCCCTCCATGTTCCTGCCTGCCCCGCGCTACGGACATGCGAGCATGGTATGAGCACGCCGCCCGCGCCTCAGACCCGCGCTGCGACCGACTCCCCCCGCCGATGCGCGGACGGACGACGGGGTTTGGTCCCGCTCCGCTTTCCCGGGTTCACCAGCATCAGCCCGGCTCCCACGATCTCACCCGCCAGCCGCAGCAGCGAGACGCGCCGCTTGATCGGCGACTCCGCCGGGCTGGTCACCAACACCGGCGGCTCAATCAGCCCCTCCATCTCCGCGTACGTCCGCGCCGGTCTGGCGTACAAGTCCTGCCGGCACTGCGGGCACACCAGCCGCTCTCGCCCGCGGCGTCCCTGCAGCTCGCGCCCCCGGAAGCCGCAGGTCAGGCAGCAGCGGTCGGTCAGGTACGCGGGATCGGCTTCCAAGGCGGGCATGGTCTAAATGATATCGCAACCATCCCCGCATCGGCTCTTCAATCTGCCCAACCCAATCCCAAACACGGCGCGAAATTGGGCACGCTCCGCGGACCGCGCCTCGGAATCAGACACGCCCTCAACTCTCGGACGTGGGAGGCCCGACCTCGCGCGTCGGCGTCGCCGGCCGGAGCGCATCGACCGACCCCTCCCGCAGCAC
>CAZHKB010000252.1:0-4275 GCA_964533405.1 uncultured Phycisphaeraceae bacterium
GGCAGGAGGAGGCGGAGGTGGCGGCGGCGGTGGAGGGGGTTCGGTAGGCAAGGCGCGAGTGGTGCGGGATCGGGGTCGCGAAGGCAGGGTGAAGGAGACGCATGGCGGAGGAACTCGGAGAACGGACGGAGGCGCCAAGCGGGCGGAAGCTCGGGCAGGCGCGGTCCAAGGGTCAGGTGGCCAAGAGCCAGGACCTGGGTGCCGCCATCTCGCTGGTGGGGGGGTTGATCCTGCTCATGGTGTTCGGGGCGTCGGTGTTCCGGGCGATGGGCCTCGTGATGAGCAGGACGCTCGAGAGCGACCCGGCGGACCTGATCGATGTCTCGGCGATTGAGCCGGCGCTGGTGTGGTCGCTGGGGCAGGGGGCGATGGCGGCGGCGCCGATCTTCCTGATCGTGGTGCTGGTGGCGGCGTTCTCGCAGTACGTGCAGGTGGGGTGGCTGTGGACGCTCGAGCCGGTGAAGCCGAAACTGAGTTCGCTGAACCCGATCAGCGGGATCAAGCGGGTGTTCGGCAAGCGTGGGCTGGTGAAGTCGGGGTCGGGCATCGCGAAGATGGGCGTGGTGGCGCTGGTGGCGTGGCTGGTGATGGCCAGGCAGTTGCGGCGGCTGGCGGCGTTGCCGGCGATGGAGGCGGCCGCCGCGCTCAAGACGATCATGATGCTGGTGGCGGAACTGGCGGCGTGGCTGCTGGCGGTGCTGGTGGTGATCGCGCTGATCGACTGGGTGTACCACAGGTGGCAGCACAAGGCTGATCTGAAGATGACCAAGCAGGAGGTCAAGGACGAGCGTCGGATGATGGACGGCTCGCCGGAGGTGAAGAAGCGGCGGATGCGGATGGCGATGGACATCGCCATGCACCGGGTGCAGCAGGCGGTGCCGAAGGCCGACGTGGTGGTGACCAACCCGACGCACTTCGCGGTGGCGCTCAAGTATGACCCCAAGATGATGCGGGCGCCGCGGGTGCTGGCCAAGGGGGTGGACTTCATGGCGATGCGGATTCGCCACGTGGCGATGGCGACGCACGTGCAGATCGTGGAGAGGCCGCCGCTGGCGCGGGCGTTGTACTGGGGGACGGAGGTGGGGCAGGAGGTCTCGCCCGAGCACTATGAGGCGGTGGCGGAGGTGCTGGCGTTCGTGTATCGGTTGAAGGAGAAGAAGGTGGCGTGAGGAAGCGACGGAGCGAGGGGTGGGCAAAGCGGCAGAGCGCGGCGTTGAAGCAATGAGTGTGGTCGGCTCGGTTTGAGTGCGTATGGCAAAGACTGGAACCAGAACGGTGATGCCCGGGTGGGTGGCGAAGGTCGCGAAGTATCGCGGGCTGATCGTTCCGATCGGCTTCGTGATGCTGATGTTCGTCATCCTGGTGCCGGTTCCGCCGGCGGTGATGGACGTGCTGATCGTGCTGAACATCGCGCTGGCGGTGGTGATCCTGCTGACGACGATCTACATGGCCGAGCCGCTGGATTTCTCGGTGTTCCCGTCGCTGCTGCTGGCGACCACGCTGCTGCGGCTGGTGCTGAACATCGCCACGACGCGTCTGATCCTGTCGGCCGACGCGGCCACGCCCGAGGAGGCCGAGGGCGTGGCTGGGCATGTGGTGTCGGCGTTCGGCAACTTCGTGGCGGGCGACAACCTGTTCGTGGGCATCGTGATCTTCTCGATCATCGTGATCGTGCAGTTCATTGTCATCACAAAGGGCGCTGGGCGCATCTCGGAGGTCGCGGCCCGGTTCACGCTGGACGCGATGCCCGGCAAGCAGATGGCGATCGACTCGGACCTCAACGCCGGGATCATCGATGAGAAGGAGGCCAGGCTGCGGCGTGAGGTGATCTCTCAGGAGGCGGACTTCTTCGGCGCGATGGACGGCGCCAGCAAGTTCGTGCGGGGCGACGCGATCGCGGGCATCATCATCACGTTCATCAACGTGGCGGGTGGGTTCGCGGTGGGGGTCATCAGCCGTGGCTGGCCGGCGGGGCAGACGGCGGAGGTGTTCACGCGGCTGACGATCGGCGACGGGCTGACGGCGCAGATCCCGTCGTTCATCATCGCGATCGCGGCCGCGCTGATCGTGACGCGCAGCGGGGCGAAGCAGGACCTGGGCGAGCAGCTGACGGGGCAGCTGGTCAGCCAGCCGCGGGGGCTGTACATCACGGCGGGGTTCCTGTTGGTCCTGTCGTTCACGCCGTTGCCGACGATCCCGCTGCTGGTGGTGGCGGGGAGCCTGGCGGGCGTGGCGTACCTGATCCAGCGGAAGGAGCGGGAGGCGAAGCAGGAGACGACGAGCAAGGCGGCGGCCGCACCCGCGCTGCAGGAGCAGGCGCCGGTCGAGGCGCTCTTGAAGGTGGACACGATGGAGCTGGAGGTCGGCTATGGGCTGGTGCGGCTGGTGGATGCCGGCCAGGGCGGGGATCTGCTGACACGCGTCACGGCGGTGCGGCGGCAGCTGGCCAGCGAGATCGGGCTGGTGATGCCGCCGCTGCGGATCAGGGACAACCTGCAACTGCCCGCGACGGAGTATCGGGTGAAGATTCGTGGGGCCGTGGTGGGCAAGGGGAGCATCCAGCCGGATAAGTTGCTGGCGATCGACTCGGGAATCGCGACCGGGCGGCTGGAGGGCGAGGGGGCGAAGGAGCCGGCGTTCGGGCTGCCGGCGCGGTGGATCGACCCGGCGCTGCGGACCAAGGCCGACACGCTGAACTACACGGTGGTGGAGCCGTCGGCGGTGCTGGCGACGCACATCACGGAGATCGTCAGGCGGCACGCGGACGAGCTGCTGACGCGCGACGAGGTTTCCAATCTGGTCGAGGGGCTGAAGCAGAAGGCGCCCAAACTGGTGGAGGAGACGATCCCCGCAGTCGTGAAGCTGGGCGACCTGCAGCGGATTCTCGGGGCGCTCTTGCGCGAGCGGGTGGCGATCCGGGACATGGAGACGATCCTGGAGGCCCTGGCGGACTGGGGGCCCAAGACCAAAGACCCGGACATCCTGGTGGAGTATGTGCGCAACGCCCTGCGGCGGAGCATCTGTCATGGCGTGGCGACGCCGGGCGACGACGGCAAGATGCGCATCGCGTGTGTCACGCTCGATCCCGCGCTGGAGGATCAGATCGCGGCGTACATCGATCGCGGGCAGCACGGGACGACGATCTCCATCCCGGCCCGGACGAGCAAGGCCGTGGCCGATGGGGTTGGACGTGCGCTGGAGCGGCTGACGGCGGCGGGGCATGGCGCGGTGGTGGTGGCGTCGCCGCAGGTGCGGGCCGCGGTGAAGCAGATCGTGGAGCCGTATATTCCGGGCGTGACGGTGCTGGGGTACAACGAGATCGTGTCGGATTTGGAAGTGGAGTCGGTGGCGCTGGTGCCGGCGGTGGGGGATGCGGTGGCGGCGGCGGCATGAGCGGGGTTCACAGCCGAGGCGCGGCGAGCGCAAAGGGAAGACGGGAGGGGAAGCGTGGGGGCGGCGTTGCGACGCGAGGGTTTGTGGGTGGAGCGCGTGCGCCGGATCGCGTGGCGGAGGTTCGTTCACCCGCCGGGCGAGGGGATGCTGCGGCTTTCAAGGGGCTGAAGCCCCTGGCTAGGGTCGAGCGGCCAGCGGGCGGATCGTGGCACAGGTCACACCTTTCGGTCGAGCAGTCGGTAGCCGACGGCCTCGGCGACGTGGGCCAGCGTGATGGTGTCCGTGTTGTCGAGGTCGGCGATGGTGCGGGAGACGCGGCGGACCTTGTCGTAGGCGCGGGCCGACAAGCCGAGTTCGGTCATGGCCTGACCGAGAAACGCCTGCGCGCCCGAGTCCATGTTGGCGAACTGGTCGAGCTGCTTGCCGGAGAGGCGGGCGTTGGGGATGCCGACGCCCTGGCGTGCCCGCTGGCGTGCCCAGGCGCGGGCGGCCTGCTCGCGCATCTGCTTGCTGCTGGTGCCGGTGGGTGCCGAGCGGAGTTGCGACCAGGGCACGGCGGGGGCTTCGACGTGGATGTCGATGCGGTCCAGAAGAGGGCCACTGATCTTTGAGAGGTAGCGGTCCATGGCGCGCTGGCCGAACTCGCCCACGGGCATGTCGCCCTTGGGCGTGGGGTTCATGGCGGCCACGAGCATGAAGGAGGCGGGGAACTTGATGGTGGCCTGGGCGCGGGCGATGGTGACGACGTGGTCCTCGAGAGGTTGGCGCAGGGTTTCGAGCACATCGCGGGGGAACTCGGGGAGTTCGTCCAGGAAGAGGATTCCGCGGTGGGCGAGGGAGATCTCGCCGGGGCGGGGGATCATGCCGCCGCCGACGATGGCG
>CAZHKB010000253.1:0-4275 GCA_964533405.1 uncultured Phycisphaeraceae bacterium
GAGTGGGGGCGAGCGAGGGGGGCTGAGACTCGGGCTGAGACTCGGGCTGGCGAGCGAGCGTCGCGGGCGCGGTGGAGGCGTGTGCGGGCAGAGCGGCGATGCAGGCCGAGGCCAGGAGCAACTTCCGCACGCTAGTTCTCCGTGGATCGGCGCGAGGGCTTGGGGGACTTGGCGTCGGCGGACTTGCGGGGCGCGGCCCGCTTGGTCGTGGCTTTGGCGGCGCGGGCGGCGGGCTTGGGGGCCTGGGATTCAACCAGCGTTTCGAGGGCGGCGTAGTTGGGCAGGGCCTCGCCCGCCCGGACCTGTCGCTCGATCCACCCGGATACTTCTGAGGGTGGCTGGTCGGCGGAGACGACCTTGGCGCGGGCCAGGGCGTCGCGGAGGCGGGCGTCGATGGGGAAGGCGTGGCCGCCGAAGCGCAGGAGGCTGACGCGGGCGGCGACGAAGGGGTGCATGCCGTCGAGGGTGTCGAGGTAGGCGCGGACGTCGCGTTTGCCCTCCTCGGCCAAGTGGGCGAGGCGCATGTCGTGCTCGCGGACGTAGAGCTCGCTGAGGCTGGCGCGGAGGCGTTCGGCCCGCTCCTGGGCGCGGGGGTCGTCGCCCACCATGGCGGCGATCTCGTCGGGCAGGAAGACGCGGAGTTCATTGAAGTCGACGACGTGATCGCGGATCCGGGCCAGGGCGCGCTCGGCGAAGGTGGAGCCGGCCTCCCAGAGCAGGAAGGAGCGGACCATCTCGACCACCACCGGGTCCTCGCCCGGGAAGGGGGTGACCACCGGCTCGGCGGGCTTGTGTTTGGCCCGTGCCTTTTCGAGGAAGGCGTGGAGCTTTGCGGCGGCTTCCTCGGTCACGGGCGCGGGTCCTCCGGCTTGGCGGACGCCGCGGCTGCTTCGTCGCGGGCGGTCTGGGCGTCGCGCTCGGCGGCCTCGTTGATGGCGCGGAGGACGGCGGCCTCCTTCTTGATCCGGTCGTCGCGTTTGAAGGTGAGGGTCGGCATGACGCGGGTCCTGATGAGTTCGCCCACCTCGTGGCGCACGTGCTTCTCGGCGTCGTGCAGCCCGTGCATGGTCAGTTCCACCCGGTCGTCGGGGAACACCGAAACGTAGACCGTCGCGTTGCGCCGGTCCGGAGAGACCTCGACCTCGGTGATCGTGAGCAACCCCCGGATGCGGGGGTCGGCCAGACCACGCCCGAGCACCTGCTGGATGCCAGAGCGGATCTCGTGGGCGAGTTGCGACTGTTTGCGCTCGTTCATGGCGTGGCCTCCGGGCGCGGGGCGCCGCCGTCTGATCGCCCGGAGCGGGGCGGCGCGTTCGAGGACGAGTGGCGGGTCTCGGCGGCGGCCAGCGAGGCGAGTTCGGGGTCCTGCATGGCACGTTTGAGCAGTTCGGCGTCCACCGAGCGGCGGAGCGGGCTGACGGAGGCATCCACGACGCCGTCGGCGTCGGCCTGGTCGTCCTCCCCGCCACGCCCCGTGATGAGTTCGCGTCGGCAGTCGCCCAGGTGGGCGTCGGGGAGTTCGCGGAGTCGCTCGGTGATGCGATCCAGGACCTGGCCGGCGTGCTTGCCGTCGTTGGAGACGAGGGCCAGACCCATGCGGGCGACGGTGAGGCTGTCCAGAGCCCCCACTTCCGCGACGGCGCACTGGAAGTCGCGGTGGAGGCGGTCCTTGACCGAGCGCACGACGCGGCGCTTGTCCTTGAGCGACTCGGGCTCGGGGATGAGGAGTTCGAACTGGAGGATGGCGATGATCATGGGAAAGAAGTGGCGGAGTGGCGGAGTGAAGAGCGGGCACGCCAAAGAAGGCCCACCGGCGGGCTCCGCCGAAGCCGTCCACGGCCCGTGGCGTGGCCTCTCGCGCTGCCACGTTGCCACTCCATGACTTTGCCACTTCCGACCTCAGAGCGTGCGCTTGACCTCCACCTTCTTGAAGCACTCGAGGATGTCGCCGACCTTGATATCGTCGTAGCCGTCGATCTTCATGCCGCACTCCATGCCAGCGCGGACTTCCTTGGCGTCGTCCTTGAAGCGTTTGAGCTGGGCGAGGCGGCGGTTGTCCTCGACGATGATGTCCGAGCGGGTGACGCGGATGAGCGCGTCGCGGATGACGGTGCCGTCGGTGATGTAGCAGCCGGCGATGGCGCCGACCTTGGTGATCTTGAACACCTCGCGGACCTCGGCGTGACCCAGGACCTCCTCGCGGATTTCCGGGGCGAGCATGCCCTCGGCGGCCTTGCGCATGTCGTCGGTGATGTCGTAGATGACCTGGTAGTTGCGGATCTCGATGCCCTTGGTCTCCGCGATCGAGCGGGCACGCCCGGAGGCGATGACGTTGAACCCGACGATGACGGCCTGGCTGGCCTCGGCAAGTCCCACGTCGCTCTCGGTGATGCCGCCCACGGCCGAGTGCAGCACGCGGAACTTGACCTCGGGCGTCGAGACTCGCTCGATCTCGCTCTTGAGCACGTCCACGGAGCCCTGGACGTCGGCCTTGAGCACGACGCGGATCTCCTTGACGTCGCCGTCGGCGATCCGGCTGAACATCGAGTCCAGCGTGAGCTTGGGCTGAGCGAGCTGGGCCTCGCGCTCGCGATGGCGGCGCTGCTCGGCGGCCTCCTGGGCCTTCTTGAGCGTGTCCACCACATAGAACTTGTCGCCCGCGTCGCAGACCTCGTCGATGCCGGAGACCTGGACCGGCATGGGCGGGGTCGCGGTCTTGAGGCGCTGGCCACGGTCGTCGGTGATGTCGCGGACGCGACCGAAGGAGCGGCCCATGACCACGAAGTCGCCCACCTTCAGCTCGCCCTGCTGGACGAGGATGTTGGCGACCGCGCCGCGGCCCTCGAGGACCTTGGCCTCGATCACCGAGCCGATGGCCGGGCCGCCGAAGTCGGCCTTGAGCTCCATCAGCTGGGACGTGAGGTCGAGGACCTCGAGCAGTTCGGGGACTCCCTTGCCGGTGGTCGCGCTGGTCCGGACGACCTCGGTGGTGCCGCCCCACTCGACCGGGTTGAGCCCGTTCTCGGCGAGTTTGCCCAGGGTGCGCTGGATGACGGCGTCGGTGGCGTCGGCGCGGTCGATCTTGTTGAGGGCGACGACGATGGGCACGCCGGCGGCCTTGGCGTGGTTGATGGACTCGATGGTCTGGGGCATCACGCCCTCGGGGGCCGAGACGACCAGGACGACGATGTCGGTCATGGTCGCGCCGCGGGCCCGCATGGCGGTGAAGGCTTGGTGGCCCGGGGTGTCTAGGAAGACGATCTGCTTCTGGTCCTCGCCGATCTTGATGGGGACGCGGAAGGCGCTGGTGGCCTGGGTGATGCCGCCGGCCTCGCCCGCGGCGACGTTGGCGTTGCGGATCTTGTCGAGCAGGCTGGTCTTGCCATGGTCGACGTGACCCAGGATCGTGACCACTGGGCCACGCGGGCGCTCGTCGAGCGCCTTGCGGTCGAGGAAGGATGCGGAGACCTTCTGCTCCGCGGTCTTGAACTCGACGACTTCGAGCTCGATGTCGTGCTCGATCATCAGCTCCTGGGCCTTGACGGGGTCGATGCCGGAGTTGATGGTGGCGGGCACGCCCTGGAGGAAGAGCTGCTTGACGATGTCGGAGGCCTTGACGCCGGTGGCGGCGGAGAGGTCTCGGATGGTGAAGGGCGCGGCGATGTTGACCTTGCCGCTGGCCTGCATCATCTGGCCGGCGACGCCCGCGCCGGTCTTGGACTTCTGTTTGGCCTGCTGGCGCCGCATCTTGAGGTAGCCACCGGAGTGGTCCAGGCGGTTCTGGAGTTCGGCCAGGTCGGCGGTGGACCATGTGGGCTCATCACGACCGGACTTGCCACGACGGCGGGCGGCCTCGGAGCCCGGGCCGCCGGGCGCGCCGGGGCCGCCGGGTCCACTGGGACCACCGCCCGGGCCGCCCTTGGCGCGGCGTGGGGAGCGTGAGCGGTCGCTGGAGTCGCCGGGGCGAGCCGGGCCGCCGGTTCCGCCGCCGGGCGCGCCCGTGGGGGCGCGGCGTGGGCGCGGGGCTTCGATCTGCTCGGGAGCCTCGACGCGGACGACCTTGGGACCCGAGAGCTTGACGGGAGCCTTGACCGAGAGTTGATGGCCGGCGGCCTGGACGACGGTGGGACGCCGCGGCACGTTCATGATCGGCGGCGGGCCGACCTCGCGCGGGCGCGGCTGGCCCGGGAGCGGGCGGGGCGGCGCGGCGGGGCCAGACGGGCCAGCTGCGGTCCCGGCATCCGGAGCGGACGCGGCGGGGAGGTCGCTCTGGCG
>CAZHKB010000254.1:0-4263 GCA_964533405.1 uncultured Phycisphaeraceae bacterium
GTACTACATCGGGATCGAGCGGCTGGGGGTGGCGGTGTCGGCGGGGGTGATCCAGTTGCAGCCGTTCACGGTGGCGGCGGCGAGCGGGCCGATTTTCGGAGAGTTCCTGACGGGGGCGCAGTGGGGCTTGGGTGCGGTGGCGGTGGTCGGGACGATCGTGATGTTGGTGGTGCAGAGCAGGATCACAAAGCGCGCGGCGGCGACGAAGGCGGGAATCTGCGAGCTTGAACCGGATGCGGACGCGGCGGCGGCGCGGGCGGAGCGGGAGGTGTGAGTTGCACCGTGGATTGTGCATCCGCACGATTGATGGTCCGTGGGCACCAGCCTGGCGACCGGGAGCACCGATCGCCCAGGGCGGCGATAAGTGGCACAGGGCGTGGGCGCGATAGACTCAGGCGGTCAACAGGAGACTCCCCTTGCGCGAGCGTCGCCCCTACATCGGCGGAAACTGGAAGATGTTCACGGACCGCAACAGCGCATCGCACCTGGCGCGGGGTGTGATCGACGGGCTGGCCCGGGAGTCGTCGATCGATATCGCGGTGTTCCCGCCCTTCCCGTACCTGATCACCGTGGGTTCGATCCTGCGGGACCGCCCCAGCACGATCCGCCTTGGGGCGCAGGACTGCTGGACCAAGCAGGAGGGCGCGTTCACGGGCGAGGTGTCGGCCCACATGCTCAAGGACTGCGACGTGAGGGTGGTGCTGGCGGGGCACTCGGAGCGACGGCACGTGATTGGCGAGCCGGACAGCCTCATCAACCAAAAGGTGCTGGCGATCCTCGAGGACGGGCTGGATTGCATCCTGTGCGTGGGCGAGACGCTGGAGCAGCGGGAGCAGGGCAAGGCCGATGACGTGAACCGCGAGCAACTGCTCAAGGGGCTGAGTTTCGTGCGCAAGGAGCATCTTGAGCGGCTCACGATCGCGTATGAGCCGGTGTGGGCGATCGGGACGGGGCGAACCGCGCTGCCGCACGATGCGCAGGATGCGCACGAGAAGATCCGAGGGTTGGTGGCGTCGCTGTACGACGCGGAGACCGCCGAGACGATCCGGATCATGTATGGGGGGTCGGTGAAGCCGGGCAATGCGCAGGAGTTGTTCGCGCAGAAGGATGTCGATGGCGGGCTGATTGGCGGGGCGTCGCTGGTGGCGGCGGACTTCGTCGCGATCGCGCGGGCGGGGGTGGTGTCGGCGGGGCGGTCGTCGGCGTTGGGTTGATCGAGTGGATCGCGGAGTTCGCCAAGGACGCGAAGCAGAAGACGAACGCGGAGACCGCGGACCGCCGACGCCCAGGGGCGCGGAGCGAGGCAAGACGCGAGGGAGCCTGAGCCACGTTGATCCGGAGGCACGCACCCCCGTTCCTTGGGCGCTTCGGGCTCCGGGGCGCGGTTTGCGCATCGGCCCTCCGCGGCCTGCTCGCTCTTCCCTTTTCGCGTCCTTTGCGTCCTTTGCGTCCTTTGCGTTCCAATCCGGCTGCGGGGAGCAACCGGGCTGAACCCCGCCCCTGATCTTGCCGAGTTTGGGCCGAGCGGGATACGCTCAGCGTTCTCGGGCGTGAAGGGACGACACCAAGTTGGGAGACGCCATGTCCAGCAAGTTCCGCACCGCACTGCTCTTTGGCGCCCCCGGCGTGGGCAAGGGCACACAGGGCAAGATCCTGGGCTGCATCCCCGGGTTCTTCCATCTCTCCTGCGGCGAGGTCTTTCGCACGCTGGACCACGCCAGCCCGCTGGGCAAGACGTTCATGGAGTTCTCCTCCAAGGGTGAGCTCGTGCCGGACGATGTCACGATCCAGATGTGGCACGAGAACCTGAAGGCCAGGACCATCCTGAGCGACTACAAGCCCAAGGCGGACCTGCTGGTGCTCGACGGGATTCCGCGGAGCGTGAGCCAGGCGAAGTTGCTGGCCGAGCATATTGAGGTGCTGGCGGTGATCCACCTGACGTGCAAGGACAAGGAGGAGATGATCCGCCGTCTGCGTCGTCGCGCGTTCAAGGAGAACCGGGTGGATGATGCGCGCGAGGACGTGATCCGCAAGCGGTGGGATGTCTATGAGAAGGAGACGTTCCCGGTGCTGGATCACTATCCCAAGAAGCTGATCCGCCACATCGACGCGATCGGCTCGCCGGCGGTGGTGCTGATGCACGTGCTGGACCTGCTGGCCCCGGTGCAGGAGAAGCACTTTCAGAACTCGCTGGGGCCGTAAGGGCTCCGATAAGGTCAGGTCGGGCGCTCCCAGTCCTTGATCCGCAGGCTAGGGATTCGGGCGAACTCCGAAGAGTCGTGGGTGACAAGCGTGAGGTCATGGGCGAGGGCGATCGCAGCGATCAAAAGGTCGTTGGGGCCGATCGGGGTGCCGGCCCGTTCAAGCGATGCTCGAATCCGCCCCGCGTGGTCGGCGGCCCGGTCATCAAAGGCCAGCGAGTCGAAGTTGCCCAGCAGGTCTTCGACCAACGGCAGATTCCGCTCGGCGCGCTGGCTGCGGAGTGCGCCGGCGACAAGCGCGGCCCGCACCACGGATCACACCACCGCGTCGTCCTCCGCGCCGCGGTGAACCCGCTCCAAGATCGGCGTGGCGTGCTCGCCACTGAGAAGCCGAACCAGAGCGTTGGTGTCGAGTAGGAACCTCACTCGAGCGGCTCCAGGCGTTCGGGCTCGCCCTGAGGCGGACGCCCAAAGGATGGATCGTGGATCGACCCGGCGACTCGCCGGAGAGACTCGCGACGATCATCTCCGCTCCGTCGGCGGCGCGAGGTCGCGGGCGGAGCCTGCCCGTTCGAGCCCGGGGCGTGCAACTCGAGCAGGTACTCGACATCGCTGTTCGCGCAGCCCGAGGGAAGTGAAATCCGCAGTGTGCCGTCGGCCCCGATCCTGGCCCGACCCCGCATGGTGCTCATGGCTGCCTCCCGCCGAACTCAACGTGCGATTCCAAGGATCACCGGAGTGAAACCCACACCCGGGGAATAGCCTTCGACTCGCACCTGTTCCACCCCGTCAACCGCGGCGGTTTGCCGGCGGTATCCTTGTTGCGTGGCGATGGCGGGCCGGTTGGCCTGAGAGTCGCCGCGATGCACCCCCGGTTCAGGGGGGTTGGAGACGTAGAACCATGAAGATCGTGTACATGCTCGGTGGGCTTGCTGTCGTGGCCGGCACGGGCCTGGCCCTGATGTGCCACGGGTCGGAGAAGTGCCTGCTGTCGTCCTTGCTGGCGGGGACCAACAAGAACCCGGCCACGGTCGCCCAGGTTGCGGCGCCGGCCCAGACGATCCAGGGTGATGGATGCTGCTCCGGCGCGTCGATCGCGACGGACCTGGCCAAGGCACCCGCCAGCGCGTCGTACAACATGGATGCCGTCCACTCCAGCGTCCACTTCATGATCAAGCACGCCGGGGTGACCAACTTCTACGGACGGTTCAACGAGATGTCCGGCTCGGTGGCGATGGACCCGGAGAACCTGGACTCCTCAACCATGACGTTTACGGTCGCGATCCAGAGCGTGGACACGAACAACGAGGGGCGCGACGAGCACCTCAAGAGCCCCGACTTCTTCAACGCCCGCCAGTTCCCCGAGGCGACGTTCACGTCCCGGTCGTTCACCGATGCGGGCGACGGGGCGTACACCGTCGAGGGCGATCTGACCCTGCACGGGCAGACCAAGCCCGTGACGATCATGGTCAACTGGCTGGGCGCCGGCTCGTTCCGCGGGACCGACATCGCGGCCTTCGAGGCCCAAATGGAGTTCAAGCGGTCCGACTTTGGCATGACCACCTACCTGGCCGATGACCAGGGCGACACCGGCCCGCTGGGCAACACGGTGACGGTGCTGCTGTCGGCGGAGTTGGCGCGAGAGTAATCGGCAGACTTGGACGCTGGGCGTGGTCGCCCAGAGCCGCGACCATGGCACACGAGGGCCGGGTGTCCGCTACGCTCGGCGCATGGCGGAGCACACGACGGGTCAAACCACGAGTTCGACGCGAGCCCCGCTTTTGAGCGGGGCTCGCGCGTTTATCCGGACGCCCGTTGACAACGACCGGCGCGAGATGCTCGCGCTGCGTCTGGCGAGCCAAGACTGGCTGCGTCCCTGGGACCCGCTGCCCTCGGCGGGTGGGATGGGGTCACCCGAGGCGGTGGTCGACCGCGCGATCGCGACGGCGGACATGGAGACCGGGCAACGGCACCTGGTGTGCCGGGGGGATTCGGGGGCGATCGTCGGGATGTGCAACCTGAGCCAGATTTTTCGCGGGCCGTTCGACAACGCCTGCATGGG
>CAZHKB010000255.1:0-4263 GCA_964533405.1 uncultured Phycisphaeraceae bacterium
CCCCCAGCCGCCCCCGCCAACGCCGCCACCGTCCGGAATAGCCCACCCACGTTGTCGTGGTTCGACAGGTCCTCGGCAATCACCAGCATCCGGCTTCGGGCGATCACTTGGGAAGCGGGCGTGGGTGCGAGCCGCCTTCCAGCGGCGAGCAACCCCCGGTGCAGGTCGAACCCCAGAATTGCTTCCATCAACGCGGGCGGGGCGAGGTACACGGGCGTGTCGGGGGCACGGGACGCCACCTCGGCCTCAATGGCCTCGAACCGTGCGGGCGTGGCCAGGATCGAGTGAACCGGAAACCGCGACGCGAGCAGGGCCCGGATGACCAGCACCCCCTCGGCCATGAACAGACCCGGGTCGGGGTTGGCCGGGGCCGGGACGTGTCCGGAGGGGTTGTGCGGGGCCGCAAGCCAGGCGTCGCGCTGGTCGCGATAGGGCTCGAGGCGGGGGTCGTCGAGGGAGATGATGGTGACCGGAGGCACGTGGAGAGGATAGAGGCACGTCGACATGCGGCCCCACCGTCAGGGAGGGTTCCGTTGGCGGACGGGCGACCGGTGTGGGGCCGGAGGCCCCCCGCACCTGCTTGCGCCACGGATCGTCAGCAATTTCCTATCGGCACCCTCGAGGCCACAGTTGGGGTTCTGTATACTCCCCCGTGCCCGCTTCCACCCTCGATGACGAGCCAACCCAGCCGCCCTCCCCGCTGCCCGCCGCGGTTCTCGACATCGTCCGCGCCACCTTCGGGTTTGACACCCTTCGCCCGCTGCAGGCCGACTCCATCGCGGCGACGCTTGCCGGTCGCGACAGCCTGACGGTCATGCCCACGGGCGGGGGCAAGTCGCTGTGCTACCAGGTTCCGCCGCTGGTCACCGGCACGCTCACGCTGATCGTCTCACCGCTGATCGCGCTGATGCGGGACCAGGTCGCGGCCATGCAACTGGCGGGCGTGCCGGCGGCCGCCCTGCACAGCCATCTGGACCAGAACGAGCAGCGGGAGATCTGGCAGCAGGCGCAGAACGGCGAGCTTCGGTTGCTGCTCATCGCGCCCGAACGCCTGTTGATGGCCGACACGCTCTCGCGTGTGAAGCGCCTGAGCATCGGCGCCGTCGCGATCGACGAGGCCCACTGCATCAGCCAGTGGGGCCATGACTTCCGCCCCGAGTATCGCCGCCTGGCCGAACTCCGCTCCATGCTGCCCGGCGTGCCCATCGCCGCGTACACCGCCACGGCGACACCCCGCGTGCGCGACGACATTGTGCGCCAGTTGCAACTGCGTGACCCCGCGGTGCTGGTGGGCGTGTTCGACCGCCCGAACCTGACGTATCGCGTGCTGCCCCGCGTCGATCTGGCGGGTCAGGTGGTCGAGGCTCTGCGCCGCCACGCCGACCGAGCCGCCATCGTCTACTGCATCACCCGCAAGGACACCGAGGCCCTGGCCGCCACGCTCACCGAAGCGGGCCTTAGCGCCGCCGCCTATCACGCGGGGCTCGACGCCACCAAGCGCACGCGCGTCAGCGAGAAGTTCCGAGATGAACGTCTCGACGTGGTCGTCGCCACCGTCGCGTTCGGCATGGGCATCGACCGCGGCGACGTCCGCTGCGTCATCCACGCCTCGATGCCCAAGAGCGTCGAGCACTACCAGCAGGAGACCGGGCGCGCGGGGCGTGACGGGCTGCCCGCCGAGTGCCTCATGCTCTACTCGGCCGCGGATGTGCAGACGTGGCGCCGCATCATGGACCGGGGGACCCAGGAAAAGCTCGACCAGGCCGCCGCGACCGGCGACGGCGATGTCGAGTCCGTCCGGGCCGCACTCGAGGCCCAGGGCGCGCTGCTCGAGGGCATGCACCGCTTCGCGGGCTCTGCCCGATGCCGGCACCGCCTGCTGACCGAGTACTTCGGCCAGACCTACGACAAGCCCGACTGCGGCGCGTGCGACGTGTGCCTGAAGGAACTCGCCGACGTTCCCGACGCCCACGACACCGCGAGAAAGATCATCTCCTGCGTCGCTCGGTGCCGGGAGGGCTTCGGCGCGGGGCACATCGCCGACGTGCTGATGGGCAAGGCCAGCGCCAAGATCGTGCAGCGCGGGCACGACACACTCAGCACGTTCGGCCTGCTCTCCTCGCTCCGCAAAGAGCAGGTCGTCGGCTACATCAACCAGCTCATCGACGCCGGCGACCTGGGACGCACCGAGGGTGAGTACCCGGTGCTGTACCTGACCCCCGAGTCGGCCCAAGTGCTGCGCAACGAGCGGACCGCGACGCTGGTCGAGCCCAAGGCGATCCCCACCAAGCCCCGCCGCCAGCGGGCCAGCGCCGCGGGCGCGGGCACCGCCGAGGCCGAGCCGCTCACGAGCGTCGAGCAGCAACTCTTCGAGTTGCTCCGCAAGGCACGCCGCGCCATCGCCGACGAGCGCCACGTCCCGCCGTTTGTCGTGCTCGACGACAACTCGCTCCAGGAAATCTGCCGCGTCCGCCCCGCCTCGCTCGAGACGCTTGTCACCGTTCGCGGCATCGGCCAGAAGAAGGCCGAGAACTTCGGCGATGACCTCCTGCGTGTCGTGCGCGAGGGAGCCGAGGCGCTCGGGTTGGACCTGGACGCTCGCGCCGGCTCGCGATCACGCCGCGCGCCCGTGGCATCAAGCGAACCCGACGACCCCCCGCGTCTCTCCGGAAGCTCGGCCCTGGCCGCTCCCCACTTCCGACGCGGCGACAGCATCGAAGCCGTCGCCAAGGCCATCGGGCGCGCGGTCAGCACCACCAACGACTACCTTGCCGAGTTCGTCGCGGTGGAACGCCCCGAGTCGATCCGACCCTGGGTGGACGAAGCGACCGAGCAGCGCATCCTGGACGCCGCCCGCGGCGCGGGCGAGACTGGACGCCTCAAACCAATCTATGAGGCGCTCAACGCCCAGGTGGCGTACCACCTGATCAAGATCGTGCTGACGCATCACTTCACCACCTGACCGGCCGCTCCGCCTGGTTCACGCCCCGCCCGCCCCCTCCGACGCCGCGATCATCTGCCGGCTCACCAGCGTCAGCGCCGTCTTCCACTCATCCAGGCCGCGCGCGTCAATCTGCGATCCGAGCACCTCGCGGATCGACTCGACCAACAGGTCAACGACCAGCCCATAGTGTTCGGGCTTGGCCCCGTACCCGGCGTGCCGCTGGCCCAGCGCCGCGATCATCGCCGCGTTGTCCTCGGGTGCCTCCAGGTTCCGCACGATCGCGTCCAGCGACGCGATGAGCTTGGCCGACTGCGCCGCCGGCTCGGTGCGAAAGAGCGCCGTCAGGTGCGGCGCGGCGCTGAACAACCTCTCGTAGAACACCTCCGCCAGCCGGAGCCCCATGCCGCGAACCAGCGAGAACCTCGCGCAGAGCCGCCCGATCAACGCCCGATCCAGCGGCACGCCCGCGAGCGGACCCTGAACATTGCTCACCGCAACCGGATGCCGATGTACGCCCATAGCAACTCCCCCGATCAATCCTGACGCGGAACCCCGGCCCCGGTCGCGCCCGAGGTCGGTGCGATCCGCCGCAACACTTCTTTCCGGACCCACGCCCGCCCAGACGGGTCCTCACCGGCGCCTTCGAGCCGTTGCACCAGCGAAGTCGGGTCCACCGCGCCATCGGCAAGAGCCGCCTCGAGCCTCGCCGCATCCGCTCCCTCGCGCGTGGCCGAGTCGTGCAGCCGCACCGTCCCGTCATACGACGCCGACCCCAGCCACCGCCCGTCCGGGCTGAACGCCACGCCGCGGATCGCCGAATCGTGGGCCCGGATCGACGCGATCTGGTCCCCCGTTGCGACATCGAACAGCACGATCTGCCCGAACCACGAGCCCGCGGCCAACCTGGTCTGATCCGGGCTCATCGCCAGGCTCGTCACATACTGCCCGTGCCCCTCCAGCGTCGCCAGCCACCGCCCGCTGGCCACGTCCCACACCCGGACGCTCTGATCGCGCGACCCGCTGTAAAGCCTTCCCCCATCGGGGCTGAAGAGCACCGCGAAAACGTCCGACGAGTGCCCCGCGCATGTGTGCAACAGCCCGCCCGAGCATCGCGTGCGCACGCCTGGCCAGATCACTGCTTCCCGCCATCGACACCCCCCGCCGCCCCCTCATCCTCCGGCTCACTCAGCCGATCAAACAGCCACGCCCGCGCCACCTGCCACTCCCGATCCACGCTCCGGCTCCCCATCGAGAGCGCGGCCGCGATCTCCGGCACCGTGAGTCCCCCGAAGAACCGCAGCTCCACGATCCGCGCCTGC
>CAZHKB010000256.1:0-4261 GCA_964533405.1 uncultured Phycisphaeraceae bacterium
CACCTCCTACTGGGACCTCGCCACCCGCCCCCTGCACGTTCTGGCCTTCCTC
This sequence comes from uncultured Phycisphaeraceae bacterium, assembly GCA_964533405.1. Lineage (GTDB taxonomy): Bacteria > Planctomycetota > Phycisphaerae > Phycisphaerales > UBA1924 > JACKHA01. Next base: position 53 of record CAZHKB010000256.1, read on the forward strand.
GCCCCCCTCATCGCCCTGTACGAGATCGGCGCCGCCGCCTTCCTGGGCCCGGCCGCCGCGGGCATCGAGACCATCCGCGCCCACGAACGCCTCGCCCGCGCCCTGGACGTCCTGGGCGTCGCCGGTGCGTTCCTCCCCTGGGTCGTCCTCGTCACCATCCTCGTCTGCAACCACGTCATCGCCCGTGATTCCTGGCGCCTCCGCCCCTGGGTGCTCCTGGGCATGGCCTGCGAGTCGGCCTTGCTCACGCTGCCGTTGCTCGTGCTCGCCGCCCTGCTCTTCCGCCTCGCGCCCGGCACCGAAGCCCCACCACCCGCCATGATCGCCTCATTGGCCGACCTTTCCCCGCTCGCCGCCCCTCCCCCGCTGGCCGACCTGCCCTGGACCGCCCGCGGCGTGCTCTCGATCGGTGCCGGGCTCTACGAGGAACTGGTCTTCCGCCTGATCCTGCTGGCCGCCCTGCACATGGTTCTGGCCGACTTCGCCCGGATCAAGCCCAGCATTGCCGGGGGCATCGCCATCGCCGTCTCCGCCGTCGCCTTTGCCCTCTACCACGACCTGTCCGCCGACGCCGATGCTCTGGCCCAGTCGGCCTTTTATGTGCTGGCCGGGCTTTACTTTGGACTCGTCTTCGTCCTTCGCGGCTTCGGGGTCGTCGTCGGCGTCCACGCCTTGTACGACTTTCTGGTCCTTGTCGTCCTTTGATCCGTCGGCATTCCGGTGCCCGGTTCGGCTCCACCCATGCCCGCCATCCACCCGATATCCACAGAGAACGAGCACCCGACACCCCCCTATTCAGGGTGCCATTGGACGCCAACCCGTTCCTTGCCCTATTCTTATCGTCTCTTCATCAAGGTTGAACCGTTCGGGGCCGTCATTGTGGCGGCCCCTCGTTGAAGGCACGGACGCGCGAGGCGGTGACGGCGGCGGGCGATGTCCCCGGGACGGGGGCGGCGTTCTGGAGGGCTTTCACAATGGGACTCGACTTCGCCATCGACGAGCTGTACGCCACGGGTTGGAGCGAACTGGATTCCGCGGGCTGCGAGTACCACACCGACGGGCGCGTGTTCCCGCGCCTCGAACGCATCCAAGAGGAGTTCGCCTCAGCCGGCAAGGCGTTCACCGTCCGCCACGTTGAACTCTTCAACTGCTGGCGGGCCGAGTGGCGCGACGGCGGCGGTGCGATGGCCGGCGCGGTCGTCGGGCACTCGGCCAGCGAGGCCAGCGTCTACGCCCTGTCGCAACTCCGCCGCAGTCTGGTCGCGGTCTGACACAGGCGCGGGTGTACTCACGCGAAGCACCGCTCTTCCCGGCACTTGTGGGCGTGCTGGCGCCTCGATGCGCCGGTCATTCGCCTTGAACTCGCTCTCACCACCGATCGCGCCGCCAGCCAGCGACTCCGCGTGCGCACGCACGCGGTTCTGGTGGGCTTGACCCGCGCCGTTGGCCCCCTATTCTGAGTCGTCCGGACCGGTGAACCTGTCGGCTTAGGCCGTCGGCTCATCCCGTTTTCCTACTGGCCCCATCGTCTAGCCCGGTCCAGGACGCTAGGTTCTCATCCTAGAAACAGGGGTTCGAATCCCCTTGGGGTCACTTGACACGCCCCGGCGACCGATCGCCGGGGCGTTGTCGTTTGGCGCCACGTCAACCGGGGTCTCTAGAGCAGCCCATCCTTCTTGGCCATCATCACGAACATGTCCACGCAGCGGGCCGAGTACCCCGCCTCGTTGTCGTACCAACTCACGACCTTGAAGAAGCGGTCGTTGAGCTCGATGCCGGCGGTCGCGTCGAAGATCGACGAGTGGCGGTCGCCGATGAAGTCGCTGGACACGACCTCGTCCTCGGTGTACGCCAGCACGCCCTTCATCTTCTCATTGGCCGCCGACTTCATGGCCGCGTTGATGTCCTTGAGGCTCGTGGCCTTGGGCGTCCTGAACGTCAGATCGACGCACGACACGTCGGCCGTCGGCACGCGGAACGACATGCCGGTGAGTTTGCCCTTGAGGGCCGGGATGCACAGCGTGACGGCCTTGGCCGCGCCGGTGGAGGCCGGGATGATGTTGTGGTACGCGTTGCGCCCGCCGCGCCAGTCTTTTTTGCTCGGCCCGTCCTGCGTCGGCTGCGTCGCGGTCACCGCGTGGATGGTCGTCATCAGGCCCTCTTCCAGGCCGAAGGTGTCGTTGATGACCTTGGCGATTGGGGCCAGGCAGTTGGTGGTGCAGGAGGCGTTGGAGATGACCAGGTCTTTGGCGGGGTCATAGAGCCCGCAGTTGACCTTGTGGCAGTACGTCGGAACCTTGTCGGTGCTCTTGGTGGGGGCCGAGATCATGACCCGCTTGGCGCCCGCGCCCTGAATGTGCTTGATCGCGCCCTCGTAGTCGGTGAACAGGCCGGTGGACTCGAGCACGTAGTGGACGCCCATGTCCTTCCACGGCAGCGTGGCGGGGTCCTTGATCGCCATGGTCTTGGTCGTGCGCCCGTTGACGGTGAACGAGTTCTCCGTCGCGCTGGTCTCGACCGGCGTGCCATTGAGCATGAACCGGCGGTGCATGGTGTCGTGCTTGAGCAGGTACGCCAGATTGTCGGCGGGAACCAGGTCGTTGACCGCCACGATCTCGATGGCCGGGTTCTCGGCGGCGATGCGGTAGACCAGGCGGCCGATGCGTCCGAAGCCGTTGATGCCGATGCGAAGCGCCATGCGTGGGACTCCTTTCCGGGCACGGCTCGGGGGCCGTGGATGCAAGCGTAGGGTGGCACCGACCCCTGTGACCGCGACGCGCGGGGGGCGCTGGGGCACTCGGCGACGCCCTGAACCACGGACGCCAGACCGCTTGCTCGCGCCGCGCGTTCGCAGGGCGACTACCCCCCGAGCGCCGTCGTGACCTGATACGCCACCAGCGCGGCGATGTACGCCACCGCCGACATCCACCCGAGCTGCAGCATCGCCCACTTCGCGCCGCCCGCCTCGCGGGCCGTTACCGCGAGTGTCGGCAGGCACTGCATCGCCAGGACGTAGAACACCAGAAGCGAGACCGAGGTCGCGGGCGTGAAGATCGGCGTCACGCCGTCGTCGCGCTTCGCCGACGCCAGCGCTTCCATCGCGCCGTCGGCCTCGGGGTCGTCGGTGCCGGAGACCACCACGCTCATCGTCGAGACGAACACCTCGCGGGCGGCGAACGACGACACGACCCCGATGCACAGCCGCCAGTCGTACCCCAGCGGGGCGAACACCGGCTGCACCGCCCGCCCGAGGCGACCCGCGAAGGACTGGGCCTGCTGACGCCGGGCGTCGAGCGCGTCGGCCTCGGCCACACGCTTGGCGGCGATCTCAGGGTTCGAAACCTCCACCGTCTCCACCAGCGCCATCTGCTGCCGAATCCGCCTTGCTTCCGGGTCGGGGCTGGCCTTCGGATACGCCTGCAGCCACCACAGGACGATGCAGATCGCCAGGATCACCGTCCCGGCCTTCTTCAGGAACATCAGCCCCCGGTCCCAGGTCGTCACGGCCGCCGTCTTCAGGCTGGGCCACTTGTACGCTGGCAGTTCCATCACCATCGCCCGGCTCACGCCCTTCAGAATCGTGCGGCGGACCAGCAGCGCCGTCCCCAGGGCGGCCGCGATCCCCAGCGCGTAACACCCGATGAACGCCAGCGATGCGCCCAGGGCATCGCCCGGGAACAGCACGCTGGTGAGCAGCACATACACCGGCAGGCGGGCCGAGCAGGTCATGAACGGCGCGACGAGGATCGCCGTGAGGCGCTCTCTGGGATCCGGAATCGCCCGGCACGCCATGATCCCCGGGAGCGCGCAGGCGTGGCTCGAAAGCAAGGGAACGAAGGCGTGCCCGCGCAACCCAAAGGGCCGCAGCAGGCGATCCGCGACGAACGCCGCCCGCGCCAAGTACCCGGTGTCCTCCAGCACCGCGATCAGGAAGAACAGCAGGCAGATCTGCGGCAGGAAGATGACCGTGGCCCCAAGCCCGCTGATGATGCCGTCGCAGAGCAGGTCGGCCACCGCGCCCTCGGGCAACGCGACGCGGGCCGCGTACGCCAGCGATGTGAAGCCCGAGTCGATCCAGTCCATCGGGATCGTCGCGAGGCTGAACACGCCCCAGAACACCCCGGCCATGACCAACGCGAACACGATCGGCCCGGCCAGCGGGTGCATGAACACATGGTCGAGGCGGTCGGTCGCGGGGCTGTGCCGGGC
>CAZHKB010000257.1:0-4260 GCA_964533405.1 uncultured Phycisphaeraceae bacterium
CGGCCTGCGCAGGCCGCGGCTGGGGCGGTCGGCTCTGGGGTGGGAGAGGCTGCTGCATGGCTCGGGATCTTCCTCGCGTGCGTTCAGAACCGGTCGGCCTCAACGTGAGCCCGACCCTGCACCCCGCCACACGTCCACTATCGGCAACCGGCAACCCGGCGACCGCCAGTCTACCCGGCCTGCCGGGGCTTCCTTCCCGCCCAGACATTCGTACCGTCAGGCCACCCGGTTCGTGGCGGCAAGCGCCGCCCTCCCCCCACGCCGGTTCGGCGGACTGGGGGAGGGGCGGGTGGGGGTGTGTGATGGACCCTTGACGCCGAGACTCGCACCGATCTCGCGTACTGTCACTCGGCCATCTCGGTCGTGCCACAACCCCGGGCGTGACTTTCCCCGCGGCTGTGAGCGGGTGGTGCGATCGACCCGGCGTGCGCAGTCGCATCGGGCGTGCAACGCCACGCCTGATGGCATGACCGGCCTGATGGCACGTCCAGCGCTTGATTCCCGCCCCGCGTTCCCGTTCAATGCACGCGCGAAGCCCGTCTTGGGCCGCCCTGACCCCGCCACGCCGCCCGAGCGGCTTCTCCCGGAGACCCGCATGGGCGTCGCCCGAACCACCGCCTCGACTACGTCCAAGCCCGATCCGAGCCGCCCCGCACCCCGATACAAACGCGTGCTGCTCAAACTGTCCGGCGAGGCGTTCGCCGCCAACGGCGGGTTCGGCATTGAGAATGACGAACTGGACATCATCGGGCGCGAGGTCTGCGAGGCCGCCCGCCTGGGCACGCAGGTCGCCGTGGTCGTGGGCGGGGGCAACATCATCCGGGGGGCGGCCCTGGCCGAGCAGGGGCACATCCCGCAGGCGACCGCCGACTACATGGGGATGCTGGGCACGGTCATCAACGCCCTGGCGCTCAAGGAAAAGCTCCTGACACTCGGGCAGGACAGCCGGGTGCTGTCGGCGATCGAGATCCGGGCGGTGGCCGAGCCGTTCATCCGGGGTCGGGCGATCCGGCACCTGGAGAAGGGGCGGGTGGTGGTGCTGGCGGCGGGCACGGGCAACCCGTTCTTCACCACCGATACCTGTGCCGCCCTGCGGGCGACGGAACTGGAGTGCGAGATCTTGCTGAAGGCGACGAAGGTGGACGGGGTGTACACCGCGGACCCGAAGAAGGACCCGAAGGCCACGCGGTACGAGTCGCTGACGTTTGCCGAGGCGATCGCGAAGAACCTTCGGATCATGGACATGACCGCGCTGGCCATGTGTCAGGAGCAGAAGGTGCCGGTGCTGGTGTTTGACTTCAAGCAGGCGGGGAACATCCGGCGAGTGGTGGAGGGAGCCTCGATCGGGACGCTGGTCAGGCCGGTTTGACGCGGTCCAAGGCCTGATGAGTGGTAGGACGCGGCGGCGGCGGGTTTGTGCCCAGCATGGCACGGGAGAACTGGCGAGCATCCGATTCCCCGACTCAACGGGGCGACGGGCTGTCGCGGCGGGTGAAGCGTCGTCGCGGCGAAGCCCGCCGACGCGGAACCCGTGGAAGGCGGGGGGTTCATTGGGGACGCCCCGGCAAGGGGCGGAGGATTGGCTTGAGCGGCGATGGCGGGAGGGTGGTCACATCCGGGCGGCCAAAAAAACTGCCGGTTGCTCGCGAGTATCCTGACGCCATGGCATACCTGTTGGCCTTTGACAATGGAATGGTTGACTGGGCCAACGCGGTGCTCGCCGTTCTCGGTCTAACCATCGCAATCGTTGCGTTGTGGCAAACCCGACGGTCCAACGCGGTGGCAAAGGAAGCGAACGAGATCAGTCGAGCCTCCAACAACTTCGCGCCGGGAGCGAACGCGCTTTCAGCCCAAGCCGTGCAAATGCAACTGGACCAAAGCCTCGTGCGGCTGGTCGTGAAGCCACAGATGCTCCACGTCCTCGGCGCTGGTGAGGACCGCCGGGCACGCCCGTTCGTAACGGTCATCAACCTGAGCGCACTTCCAGTGACAATCGAGAAGATTTGGTGGAAGAAAGCGGACCCGCAGGGCCATAAAGGATTCTACTGGAAGAGCCCGACGGTCACCGATCCGCTCGGCTCGCTTCCTGCCCGGTTGCAGTCTCATCAGGCGCTGACCGCGATTGGAATGCCAGATTGCTTCGAGTCAGTCGATGACCTCCTGTCGATCACCGCCGGCTACATTCCGGCGCTCCGTTGGGGCGAAAGCACCAGGGGGCCTCCCGCTCCGCCACCCCCGGTCATTTCGCCCTTCTGACGACCCTTTCCCACACAGACTCGTGCGGGGCGGGAATATCGCCGATAGACCGCCTATAGTTCTCACAGATCTGCCAGTTGGCTCCACTTTGGTTGGTTCATGTCTCTTGACCCCGACCCTGACCTGGAACCCTGCTGGCCGCGGCTTTTTTCCTGTTTCGGGCACCCTCCGTGCCACGCCGCTACCACGTTCGCTGGGTTCCAGCACGGCCTGATCCGCCGGTCGGAGAGTCCTTTTTCCCATGGATTTCACACAACTCGCCCTTTCCCCGCTCCTTCTGCGCGCCCTCGAGACCGAGGGCTACCAGACCCCCACTCCCATCCAGGCCAAAGCCATCCCGCTCGTGATGGCCGGCGGTGATGTTCTGGGCTGCGCCCAGACCGGCACCGGCAAGACCGCCGCGTTCGCGCTGCCGCTGCTGCACCGCCTGATCGAGGAGCCCGCCGAGCGGCTCCGCAACGGCGGAAAGCTCGCTCGCGTTCTGATCCTCGCCCCGACCCGCGAGCTGGCGGTCCAGATCGCCGACTCGTTCAAGACCTACGGCAAGCAGACCAGCGTCACCGGCACCATCATCTACGGCGGCGTCGGGCAGGGGCCGCAGGTCCGCGACCTGAAGCGCGGCGTCGACGTCATTGTCGCCACGCCGGGCCGGCTCATCGACCTGATGGAGCAGGGCTACGTTGACCTCTCCAACATCCAGACGCTGGTGCTGGATGAGGCCGACCGGATGCTGGACATGGGATTCATCAATCCGATCCGGCGCATCGCGGCCGAGACGCCCAAGGAGCGCCAGACGCTGCTCTTCAGTGCGACGATGTCGCCTGAGATCAGGAGCCTGGCCCAGACGCTGCTCAAGAGCCCGACGCAGATCGCGGTCGATCCGGTCGCCTCGGCCGCCCCCAAGATCGTGCAGTCGCTGTATCTCTGCAACCGGCACGACAAGCAGTCGCTGCTCAATCACATGCTCAAGGACCCGGCGTACAGCCGCGTGCTGGTCTTCACGAAGACCAAGCACGGGGCCGACCGCGTTGGCGAGAAGCTCGAGAAGGCCGGCATCTCCTGCGAGACGATCCACGGCAACAAGGCCCAGAACGCGCGGACGCGGGCTCTGAACGCCTTCCGCGGCGGCAAGGCCCGCGTGCTGGTGGCGACCGACGTCGCGGCCCGCGGGCTGGACGTGGACAACATCACGCATGTGTTCAACTTCGACCTCCCGATGGAGCCTGAGGCGTATATCCATCGCATCGGCCGCACGGGGCGGGCGGGCATGACTGGCATGGCCGTGGCCTTCTGCGACCCGAGCGAGCGGGCGCTTCTGCGTGATGTCGAGCGTCTGCTCAAGAACCGCATTCCGCAGTCGCCGCTGCCCGACTTCGAGCGGGCCCCGCGCGAGTTCCGGGCCGACACCAGGCCGATGACGCCGGGTGGCGGCACGGGACGGGGCGCTCCGGGCGCGGGCGTGCGCACCGCATCGAACGTGGGCATGATCCGCGAGATCGTGGAGGTCCGCCCCGCGCCGCGGCAGGCGACCCCTGAGCACGCCCACCCGGCCGGTCACGACAGCGACCGCCCGACGCACCATCACCACGCGGAGCGGTCGGCCAAGGCCAAGCCGGGCAAGCCCGGCAAGCCGGTGCCGACCTCCAAGCCGCACGGCGGATCGCATGGCGGGCCGATCACGAAGAACACGCCCTACCGCGCCGCGGTAAGGCCGACGCGCCGCAGCGGGCCGAGGTAACTCGAATCCAACCGCGCCGACTGCGCGAGCAGTCAGGCACCTTCCAACGGCCCGCGGCTTCCGGTTCAACCGGGAACCTCGGGCCGTTGGCGTTGTGCGGGGCTGGACACGCGCCGCGCCCGCCTCGATGCCTACCGCCTTGATGCCCTCCCCTCTGTCATCTGGCCCGCGGCGAGTCCGTACGCAACGGGGCGCACACAGTTGCCCGATCGCTCGCGCGATCGGCTCTGTTGAACCAAAGATCGCTCGCGCGATCGGCTCTGTTG
>CAZHKB010000258.1:0-4259 GCA_964533405.1 uncultured Phycisphaeraceae bacterium
ATGTCGGTGAGTTCGGGGGAGCAGAGCCAGTCGGCCAGTTCGGCGGGGGTGGTGGCGAGGTCGCTCGCGAGGGAGGAGAGCGCGGGGGCGAGGAGGGCGTTGAGGGGGTTGGCGGAGGCCGGCGAGGTGGCGGGAGGAGCGTCCACGGCGAGAGTGTACGGCGTGCGATTGGGCGAGTCAATGGATTATGTTCGGAGTTTGTATATTTTGTTTGGTGTAATTGGAGGGTCGTGGCCCCCGGCTCCGGGCCCTCAGCCGTGTGGGCGGGCGAGGGGGAGTATCTGGGGTCGGCGACCCCAGACCCGTGGGATGCCGCGGGGGGCGTAGGTTCGGTAGGATCGAGCAGTGGGATGGGGTGCCGAGGTATGCGTGAGCGGTGGTGGTGCTGAGAGGGATAGTGGGGCCGGGGCGATAGGCGGGCTGGGATGTGCATGACAGGGTTGCAGCGAGTGTGGGGTTCGGGCGTGTGCTGATACGAACTCGCGATGGAGCTTGGGCATCGTCGTGCCAGCGATCGCTGCGTTGAGCGATCGGTGCCTCGGCCAGAACTGGGCTATCGGCATCGATCGAGCGGAGAGCCACGATCTGTGGCCCGCCCGAGTCGCAACGACGATCCGTATCAGGCCTTGTAGGGTGCGGCGGAGAAGATCAGCTCCATGTAGCGCTCGCACACGTCCTGGATCGAGGTTGGGGCGATCAGGCGGCGGTAGGTGTCGTGGTGCTCGCGGAGGCGTTCGAGGAGGGGCGGGATCTGATCGGGCCTTGAGAAGGGCAGGCCGCCGAACCCGACGAGTTCGGGATGCCCGCCGGAGTCGTAGTAGAGGGTGGGCAGGCCGCACGCGAGCGCCTCGATGACGGCGTTGCTGCATGGGTCGTTGCGGCTGGCGGTGATGTAGACGTCGTGCTCTCGCAGAACGTCGGCGAGTTCGCCGGACGGCATCGGCGGCACCACGCGAGCGGTTTTGAGTTTGACGGGCAGGTTTCCGACGAAGGTGAACTCGTATCGCTGGGGGTCCAGGTGCTCGTCGATCCAGCGGTAGGTCATGGCGCCCTTGCTGGGATTGGGCGACCAGGCGGAGGCCACGACCTTCAGTCTGGTGCCGGGGGGTCGCGGCTCGGTGGCGCGTGAGAAGATTGCCGGATCGCAGGCGTTGATGATGAGTGCGGGGCGTACGGGCTTGAAGCCGAGTTGGGCGAGGGCTCCGAGCGTGTGCCAGGACTGGATCACGGTGGCGGATGCGTAGTCACGATTGAGGTCGAAGCAGAGATTGTCGAGGTCGGCGGAGTCGGGCGTGCCGCGGAGGAGGCTGATGGGGCCATCGATGCGGTGGACGACGCGGGCCGAGCCCGGGGCCACCGTGGCTCGGAACTTTTCGATGTCAAACTGGACGCTGTTGATGATGTGCGCGGTCGCGGGGGCTCCCTCTCCGTTGATCGTCGTTTCGTAGCCGAGTTTCCTGGCTGCGTCGACGAGCGCGATCATGAACTGGTTGCCGCCGCCCCAGGGCGGCGGGGTGAACTTGTTCCAGAAGCTGACGCGTCGCGACCCGCCGGTGATCGCGGGGACGGGGGCGCGCACCTGGACGGCGATCGCCGGGCGCTCGAGGCGCGCATAGAACTCGCGCCACCGGTCGCGGTTTGCGGCGACGGTGTGGTTGGCCTGGATGATCGCGTGGTGCACGGGCGTGTAGCGTCTGAGCGTGCCCGCGGCGATGTCGGCCTCGATCTTCTCGACGGCTTCGACGGGATCACCGAAGAGGCAGTCATCGCTCAGGATGTCGGGTGCGATGCCGACGCGCGTGCTGAGCTGCGGGCACTGTGCGGCGGCGGCTTCGAGGACGCTGTGGGGCCCGCCCTCGCTCCGGCTGCAGACAAGAGACAGGTCGGCGGCGGCATACAGATGGCACAGCTGGGCGCGGGGGAGGATGCTGGCCGGATAGTCGTCGCTCTCCGTGGCGTTGCCGGCGAACAGGAATGGGACGGCGCGCTCGGTGAGTTGGCGTCGGATCCAGTGGCGGCGCGGGCCGGCGAGCAAGGCCAGGACGGGCGCTCCTCGCCGCCTGAGGAGCGCGAGTATCTCGACGAAGAGATCGGGTCCCTTGACGGTCTTGGGGGCGCTGGGCCCGGTGCCGTCTGGGGGCGGGCCGGCGGTGTCCCTGTGAAAGTTCGCGATGACATACGAGCCTCTGGGGATGCGCGCGAGGGCTGCGGCGATCGAGTCTTGGGGTGGTGGGGGGTTGGCGCCGAAGACGTCGGTATCAACCGCGTATGGGACCAGGGCCACGCGCTGGGCGATGACGCGCATCTTTGCGAGCCCCCCGCGGGACATCGCGATCCAGTGGGTCACGCGCTGCATGGCGCCCAGCAGGGGCGGCTCGCCCATGCAGCGGGCCGGATCGCCGATCATGTGGCACACGACCGGCTTGCCGCGCACCACGTCGGGGGGCAGGCGCATGAGGGGCGCCCACCAGCACGCGTGGATGACGTGGGCGTCCTGGGGGAAGTCGACCAGTTGGACGACGCCCTGGAGCGCGGCGGCGGTCAATCGGCGGTCCTCATCCACGGCCCAGCCGGAGTCATCGCCGGCGCAGAGGTACACGCGGTTCATCGGCGCACCGCCTTCACGCCGTAGCCGGTGGTGTAGCTGCGGTCGTACTCGACGGACGAGAAGGCGGGGCGTGCCTCCCATTCGAGCGCCTGCTCGCGGGCCAGGCGCACCATCGCGGGCACGGAGTTCTCGAGGCCTGGCCAGAAGGAGCGGGTGTCGGCCAGGTGCTTGGCCCATCCGCGCAGCATCTCGGCGAGCACGGAGAGGAGCAGGCCCTGGCGCTCGATCGTCACCTGCTGGAACCCCGCCCGGTCGAGGGCCATGGTCCACCAGTCTGGGGTGTAGCGCGCGACGTCGATCGGATCGGCATGGACGCGGAAGAGGAACGGGGCGGTGGCGAGCAGGACGCCGCCCGGTCGGAGCAGGCGAGCGGCCTGGGCGAGTGCGCCCGGGGGATCGACGAGGTGCTCGACCACCTCGGCGAGGATCACGGCGTCGGCCGCGCCGCCGGGCAGCGGGATGCTGGCGGCGTCGGCCAGCACGTCGGGCTCGGCGGCCCTGGAGGTGTTCGCGCAGACGACGTCGAGGTCGAAGCGGCGGATATCGAACTGCCCGCGCTTGCGGGTCTTGATGCCGCCGACATCGATCACCCTGGAGCGTGGCGGCAGGAGGGCGAGGAGCCGCTCGAAGAACTCGTCGACGAAGTACCGGCGGACGGAGTAGTCCAGGTCATCGCAGCGTGGGTCGATCACGGCCCGCCGCACCTCGCTCACGCCGCGGGCTCCCGCCGGAGGATGACGCGAGCGGCCTGCTGGGCGTTGCCGCCGATCTGCGGGCCGGTCTCGGACCACAGGGAGCGGGAGCGGGTGAAGAGGGCGGCCAGGCTTTGGGGGCTCTCAAAGTCCCAGAGGTCGGCGCCGCGCCGGCCGTAGAGGATGGGCACCTCGAGGACGATCAAGCCGCCGATCCGCACGACGCGCTCGAGTTCTGCGGCGACGATGCGCGGGTGCAGCGCGTGCTCCAGGGAGTGGGAGGCGTAGGCCGCGTCGAAGGCCCCGTCGTCAAACGCGAGGGCGTGCATGTCCATCACGCGGATGCGGGGGTCGGTCGAGTGCAGATCGATGCCGAGGGTGTGGGTGTAGCCGGCGCGGGCGAGGTGGTCGAGCTCGTGTGCGTTGCGGCAACCCACGCAGAGCGTGCGCGGCGGGGGCGTTGTCGGCAGGAACGCGGCCATCTTGGAGATCAGGTGGCGGGCCCGCTCGCCGGGGTCGTGGGCTTTGAGGGAGATGCTGCGCTCGAGCTGGAGGGTGATGTACGCGGCGTGCGTCAGATCGGGGGCCGGTTGCTGGAGGTTGGCTGGGCTTGGTGCGGGCATCGCGTGGTCCGGGGGTGGGGCTGTCTAGAGGCCGGTCGTGCTATCGGCCGATCGCGGCGTCCGATATCGGTTTTTGCCCATGATTCAGGCGGCGGCGTCGGGGCAGTTCGCGAGCGGCGGACGGTCGGATTGGCGGGGCATAACCTGTGGGTATGCCCGCGATGGACCGCGAACGTGGCGTTGAGCCGTTGCTTGCCGATCTGACCGAGCCGCAGCGGGCGGCGGTTTTGCATGTGGAGGGGCCGCTTTTGATTCTGGCGGCGGCGGGGTCTGGCAAGACGCGGGTGATCACGCGGCGGATCGTGCGGCTGCTGGGGGTGGGGGTGAGGCCCTGGC
>CAZHKB010000259.1:0-4256 GCA_964533405.1 uncultured Phycisphaeraceae bacterium
AAAACCGCCGTCTACATGGCCCGCTGGATCAACACGCGCGGGGAAAAGGGGCCGTGGTCGGAGATCGCGACGGCGACGGTGGCGGCATAGAGCTTCGAGCCGCCGTACCAAGTCAGCGATGCAAGGGGCTCACGCGTTCGATCGTGGCGTGGGTGAGCTCAGCGCCACGGCGGCGTTGATGATCGCCAAATGGCTGTAGGCTTGCGCGATGTTGCCGAGCGAGATCTTGTGCCGGGGGCAGTATTGCTCGGCGGCGGTGCCGGTGGGGCCCATCAGGCTGACGATCGCGTCGAGCGTTTCACGGGCTTCCTTGGCGCGGCCGATCATGTGCAGCGACTCGGCAAGCCATCCGGCACAGATGAGCATCCCGCCCTCGACGCCCGGCAGGCCGTCATCCTCACGGTAGCGGAAGACCACCGGTCCATCGCGGAGAACGCGACTGACGGTTTCCACGGTGCTGGCGAAGCGGGGGTCGTCGGCGGGAACGAGTCCCGAGAGGCCGACCCAGAGGGCCGCCGCGTCGATGCTTTCCGAGCCGTACACGGCGGTGAACGCTCCCGCACGTTCGCTGAAGCCGTGGGCGAGGACGTCGCCCTGAATCTCGTCGCGCAGGCGCTCCCACGCGGCCTCGCGCCGCCCCAGCACCAGCTCCTGCACAAGCAACGCCCGGTGGACCGTCAGCCAGCACATCACCTTGGAGTGGACGTGGTGGCGCCGGTCGGCGCGAATCTCCCAGATGCCGTGGTCGGGTTCGCGCCAGCGGGCCTCGACGGCCTGCACCATCGCGCGCACGAGCCGCCAGTGGTCGGGTGAGATCGGGGCGCCGCGCTCGGCGAGGAGCGCGACGAGGTCCACGATCGGGCCGAAGACGTCGAGTTGGACCTGGTTCGCCGCGGCGTTGCTGATGCGCACCGGACGGCTATCGCCGTACCCGGCCAGCTGACCGATCTCGGCTTCGGGAGGAAGGTGGCGGCCCGTGACGGTGTAGATGGGGCGCAGGCGGTCGGGGGTTTCGCAGGCATCGACGACGCCGAGCAGCCAGTCGAGGAGTTTCAGCCCGTGGCCGATGTTGCCCAGCCGCACGAGCGCAGCGGCGGACAGCGCCGCGTCACGCGGCCAGCAGAAGCGGTAGTCCCAGTTCCGCACGCCGCCAAGTTGTTCGGGAAGGCTGGTGGTCGCCGCGGCGGCGAACGCGCCGGTGGGTCCGTGGCAGAGCGCCTTGAGCACCAGTGCGCTGCGTTTGACCGCGGGGGTGTGCAGCGTGGGAAGCGTGAGAGCGCCGGCCCACCCCGCCCAAAATCGCTGCGTTTGGCGACGCCGCTCCGATTCGGGAACAATGCTGTCGCGCAGATTGCCCGTGCCCGAGCGCAGTTCAAGGACGACGGGAGTGCCCGTCATCTCGACCGTGGCCTCGGCGGTGTGGTGGGCGCCGTCGTCGCGGATGGTCCATTCGAGGACGCCGCTGTGCAGCACCAGCGGGTCGGGCGATCCCTCCACTTCGAGCCCGCCCATGTGAGGGCGGAGCTTCGTGGCGGCTCGACCAAAGTCCAGACGCGGGGCGAAGCGGATGGTCACGCTGCCCCGGCCCTCGATGACACGCACCAGGTCGCTGCGGCCCGCGCGCTGGAACGGGCGACCGCCCGAGGAGTCCAGATAGTCCGTGACTGTCACGCCGTCCCATTCGGTCTTGAGGAGCAACGATTCGCCGTCGTAGTGCTGGGCGCGGGAGGTTTCCTGTCCGAGCGGCGCGATGTCGAAGTGTCCCGCGCCATCGCCGCCCAGCAGCGCAGCGAAGACCGAAGAAGAGTCCAGACGCGGCACGCACTGCCAGACCACGCGCCCGCGCGGGTCCACGACCGCAAGCGTGCGCTGATCGGAGAGGATGGAGAGCGATTCGAGCGGGACGGGTCGGCGAGAGACGAGCCATGCTCGGCGGAGTTCGAGCACTTGCTCAAGCAGGCCGGCGACGGCGGGGACATCGACCACGCGATGCACCGCCCTGCTCTCCCCCTCGCCGACCCTCACGCCTACATCGCCCGGGCCGAGCACGGCAAAGGCGTCCTCGTCCGTGAGATCGTCGCCGATGAAGAGGACACCTGTTGCGCCGGAGCGGAAGCGAGAGCGGGTAAGGGCCGCGCCCTTGTCCGCAGCGCTCACACAGAGTTCGACGACCTTGCTGCCGTGCCGGACATGCACGCCGGGCAGTTTGGCCGGCCCCTCGAGAACCGCGGAGGCCGCCCGCTCGGCGTCGGCGCTCCCCGCCGCGCGGAAGTGCAGGGCGACGGCGTACGGCTTGCGTTCCACGAGAAGCCCTCGGCCGCGCGAAGCAATCGCGGCAAGCTGGGTTTCAAACGTGTTCAGGAGTTCGGCATCGGCGGGCTGGGTTTGCCCACCCTCGTCCTCGGCCCCGTGGCTTCCGATCAGGCGCACATGCGCGGGCTCACCGCTCAGTCGTGCAAGTTCCGACCGCGCGCGCCCCGAAAGGATGGCGGCGTGCGTGTGATCGAGCCGCGCCAGCGCTGCGAGGGCCGCCATGCACGGTCCGTGCGGCCCGGCACGGGCCGGGTCGTCGATGAGCGGAGACAGTGTGCCGTCGTAGTCGCTGGCCACCAGCAGCACGGGGGTTTGCGCGATCAGCCGGAGTATGTCCGTGGCGGGGTCGTTCATGATTGCAGCGTGCCAAGGAACTCATTGGCCCATTCGAAGACGTCGCGGCGCTTGACCTGCGCCCGCAGAATGGACATCCGCATCCGCCGGTCCTTCTCGGGCATCTTGAGGGCCTGCACGATGGTGGTCTTGAAGGCGTCAATGTCGCGTGGGTTGACCAGGAGCGCGCGCCGCAACTCGCGGGCCGCCCCCGCGAACTCGCTCAGCACCAGCACGCCGTCGAGGTCGTGCCGCGAGGCGACGTACTCCTTGGCGACCAGGTTCATCCCGTCGCGCAGCGGCGTGACAATCATCACGTCCGCGGCGAGGTAGTGAGCCACCAGTTCCTCGCGGTCCAGCGAGCGGCGGAAGTAGTGCACCGCGACCTTCCCGGCTTCGCTGAACTGCCCGTTGATCCGCCCGACAGTCTCCTCGACCTCGCGGCGGATCTCCTGATACCCCGTCGCGTCCTCGCGGCTGGGAACGGCCACCTGCAACAGCACCACTTTCTCTGCCGACAACCGCCCTTCCTGCAGAAGTTCCTCGAAGGCCCGCAGCCGATCCGGGATGCCCTTGGTGTAGTCCAGGCGATCCACACCCAGCAGCACGCGCCGCCCGGCGAGGCGCGCGCGGAGCTCTTCTGCTCGCCGCTGCGTCGAGGGGCTTGAGGCGATCCGGTCAAAGTCGGCGGCGTCGATCGAGGTCGGGTTGGACCGCACGAGCACGGTGCGCCCGCGGCTGACCAACTCGCGATCCGTTCCTTCGGCCTGCTGGTCCTGCCGTGCCGCCCGCGCGAAGTTCTTGGCGTTGCCTTCTGTCTGGAACGAGACAAGGTCCGCGCCCAGCAAGCCGCGCAGGATCGCCGAGCGCCACGGGAGCCACGCGAAGAGTTCTTCCGGCGGGAACGGGATATGCAGGAAGAACCCTATCCGCAGGTCCGGGCGCGACTGGCGGACCAGCGCCGGCACGAGCTGGAGGTGATAGTCGTGGACCCAGACGGTGGCGCCCTTCCGGGCGTGCCGCACGATCGACGCGGCGAACCGCTGATTCACCGCGAGGTAGTGCGTCCACCACACCCGATGGAACTGCGGCGGCCGTAGGGCATCGTGGTAGAGCGGCCAGAGCGTGGCGTTCGAGAAGCCCTCATAGAACCCGGCGATCTCGGCGCGATTGAGCGCGACGGGCGCAAGCGTGATATTGCCCACGTCCTGGGATCGTTTGGCCCGCCCCGCCGCGCCGTCCCATCCCACCCACACGCCCCCGTGCTCGGCCATCACCGGCTCCATCGCGCTCACCAGCCCGCCCGGGCTTCGCCGCCACACGAACGATTTGCCCTCGGCCACGCGATGGGCCGGAAGACGATTGGCGGCGATGATGAACTTGGCGCGATGGTGCAGTGTCGTCTCCGATACAGTCTGAGGCGAAACAGTAGGGACGTTCTCACGACGAACCGAGGGAGTTGAGCGGACCGGCGGCACGGCGCGTGTCGTGGCGGACGGAGTGCGTCTCTCAACTGCGTTCGCAGCCACCGTTGGCTCGGCGTAGACAAGAAACCGCAACTCCGTTCCGATACATCGATGATCTCTTTGAGGTGTTGAAACGGCCCTAAA
>CAZHKB010000260.1:0-4244 GCA_964533405.1 uncultured Phycisphaeraceae bacterium
ACCAGAACGCCGGCTTTCTCTCCGAACTCGAACTTGAGTTGGAGAAGATGCTGCGGGGAATCTACTACCTCGGCCCGCTTCGTGACTACCCCCGCCGTGAGTACACCTGGGCCGGCGGCGACCCGGCGGACATGGGTCGGCGCGGCGAGTACGCCGTGGCGGCCATCTTGGCGGCTCGTGAGGGCAAAGTGAAAATCCCGCGGGGCAGGGGCAAGTCCAAGTACTCCCTCGAGGAGTATGTGGCACACTGGCTGAAGGAACTCCGGCTCATCGACGAGTTCCGTGTCGAGGAGATCAAGGAGGGCACCAACCTGTACAGGGTCATCGTGAAGCGCTCCCCCGGCTCTTCCGAGGTGCTCATCACGGATGTGGGCTTTGGCGTCTCCCAAGTTCTCCCCGTGCTGGTCCTGTGCTACTACGCCCCCGAGGGATCGACGATCCTTTTCGAGCAGCCCGAGATCCACCTGCACCCCAGCGTGCAGCGGGGACTCGCCGATGTCTTTATCGACGCCATGAAGGTGCGCAAGGTCCAGATCATCGTCGAAAGCCACAGCGAGGACTTCCTTCGCCGCCTCCAGCGTCGTGTCGCCGAGGCCGTGGACATCGATGAGAAGCAGGCCGCGATCTACTTCTGCGACATCGAGAAGGGCGCGGGGAGGCTGGTCCCTCTCGAACTTGACACCTACGGCAACTTCTTGGCATGGCCCAAGGATTTCTTCGGTGACCCGATGGGCGACATCATCGCGATGCAGGCGGCAGTGATGAAGCGGCGCGGGATCAAGGAGGAGTAGGTGGCCGTTGTCGTTGACACCAACGTGCCGATGGTCGCGTCGCGCCTCACGCCACATGCGGATGCGCGGTGTGTGGCCGCTTGCATCAATCGCCTTGCAGCGATCAAGGTAAGCGGCGGCTTGCTGCTGGACGACTCCGGCCACATCCTGCGCGAGTATGGGAGGAACCTTGACAAAATAGGTCAGACGGGAGCGGGCTACGAGTTCTACAAGTGGGCCATGATTCACCAGGCCATCGCGGGCATGGTCACGCGCGTTGCCATCGCCCCGACCGCCGACGGCGGGTGGCGGCGGTACGAAGAGTTCCCCGATCAGCCCGCGCTGAAGGGCTTCGACAAGAGCGACCAGAAGTTCGTGGCCGTCGCTTTGGCCAGCAACGCCAACCCGCCGATCCTCAACGCTGTCGATTCTGATTGGTGGAAACATCGCGGGGCTCTCGCTGTCGCTGGCGTCACCGTCGAATCGCTGTGTCCCCAACACGAACCGGCTCCGTAATCCTCGGCGGGTGGCACCGGCGGCATGCCACGGATGGCTCGTCATTTTTGGGTGAGACATGCGTGCGATCTCGCTGCGGGGCCGCAGGGGGGAACGGCGTCGCGGGTTGATCGCATGGGTCTCCCGCTCAGGGCCGCGGGCCACCCGTGGCACGGGGATGGGCATGGAGGGAGCGGCTTGGACCCTTGCAGGGTCGGGCTCGGGGCGTGGGTGCTTCCGGGGGTTTCGCGTCGCTCGATCCCCGGCTCCTTGCTGCGAGCCCGTTGGGGTCAAGAGGCTGGGGATGCGGAGTCTTCAGGGCGTCAAGAGGTGGGCTGGCTCTCCGAGCCGGCTCCTCTCCCGGCTCGTCTCGGGACTCGTCAACGGCACGCTCGGTCCGCTTCGCGCCGAGGGAGGCAGGAGGCCGGGGAGAGGTGGAAGGAGTCAGGCTCGGAGAGCCGGCCCGGCCTTGCCACCTGCTCACTCACGGCCTTCGGGTTGTCGGGGGGTCAATGTGATACAGTGTGGCCCCTGTCGCTGGCGACGGGGGATTGATGGGCGTGGGCGGTCCCGCACGGCGGGGCGGGCGGGTGGTTGTCGTGGCGGAACTGGCGTGTGACCCTGAGTTTGGGGAGCGTGATGGCTGGACAGGTTCACTGGCACGAGGGTTTGTTTCTTCAGCCGCACCATCTTCAGGCGGCCGATCGTGGCGCGCTGGAGCGGGTGGAGCGGGAGCGGCGGCTGGCGTGGCCTTACCCGTATGGGGTGGTGGAGTCGAAGCTGAACGAGGATGAGCTGGACAACCTGCGGGTGCGGTTTGACCGTCTGCGGGTGGTGATGCCGGGCGGGACGTATCTGGACGTGCGGGAGAACGCGGACCTGCCGCCCTTGGACATCAAGAAGGCCTTGGCGGGGAGCAACGCGCCGCTGCGGATCGAGATCGGGATCCCGATTTGGTACCACAACCGGGCCAACGCGATTGAGCCGGGGGCGGGTGACTGGCGGGTCAAGCGGCTGTATCGGGTGAGCGAGGGCGAGCAGTTTGACGAGAACAGCGGCGAGAACAAGCAGGCGATGCTTGTGCGGAAGATCAACGCGCGGCTGCTGATGCCCGAGGACGATCACAGCGAGCTGGAGACGATGCCGCTGTTGCGGGTGTCGGCGGTGTCGGGCGCGGACAAGGGGGCGGCCAAGCAGGATCCGAACTTCATCCCGCCGTGCCTGGTGCTGACGGGCAGCCCGACGCTGCGGGACATGACGCGGGATTTGGCGAGCGCGGTGGAGGCGGCCCGGACCGAGGCGGTGGTGACGATCAACCGTGGCGGGTTCAACCTGGAGATGATGCGTGGGCCGCAGGTGCAGCAGATGCTGCTGCTGCGGACGCTGAACCGTTTCGCGGGGACGCTGCCGAGCCTGGCGGGAGCGCCGGCGGGGGTGAGCCCGCTGGAGATGTATTTGCAGTTGCGGGAGTTGCTGGGCGAGTTGACGGCGCTGACGCCCGGCAATGACCAGTACGAGGTGCCTCGGTACGACCATGACAACCCGGCGGGGAGCTTTGTGACGCTGATCCAGAAGATCAGGCCGCTGCTCAAGCCGACGGGCGGGGAGACGTTCAAGAAGCTGGTGTTCGCCAAGAAGGGCGAGTTCATGGCGCTCAAGGAGCCGTTGACGGAAGAGGACGTGACGAAGCCCAACGCGTACTACCTGGGGATCAAGCACCAGGAGGACCCGCGTGCGATGTCGACACTGGTGGAGAACGAGAACGAGTTCAAGCTGAACATCGAGGCGATGATCCAGACGCGTGCGTTCGGGGTGAAGCTGAAGGAGGAGCGGCATCCGCCGTTGCAGCTGCCGGCGGCGCCGGGGCTGCAGTACTTCGCGCTGCTGCGGAGCGAGGGCGAGATGGAGCGCAAGAAGTGGGAGCGGGTGCAGAAGGACAAGACGCTGGCGATCCAGTGCCCGCGTGTGGAGTCGAGGTTTGATGGGGGTGAGGTGGCTCTCTACCTGACCTATGCCGGGGCGTGAGAGGGCAGTGACTGAGTGGCGACGAGAGAAGTGGCGGAGTGGCAACGTGGCACAGTGGCAACGCGAGGAAGTGCGGGCGGGTGTGACGGAGCGGACGGGCGAGGCGGGGCCGCGCGCGACAGGGGTCGCCGGGCGAACGTGGCCTGTTGGCCGCGCCCTTCGCCACGTCGCGACGTTGCCACTCTGCCACTTCTTCCTGGGGGTCTCCCGATGACCTTGGTCGAACTCTGCGAACCGGTTTTTCAGTATGTGTGCCGCCTGAACCGTTCGGCGCGGCGTGGGGCGTCGATCGCGCAGGGGACGGTGCGTGCGGAGTTGTACGCGCTGCTGGCGCAGATGAAGGACAAGGCGTCCCAGACGCCTGGGCTCTCCGAGCAGTACGAGCGGGTCCGTCTGCCGCTGGTGTACTTCGTGGATTTCATGATCAAGGAGAGCTCGCTGAGTTTCGCCAAGAAGTGGCAGGAGCTGGCGTTCGAGGAGGAGAAGTTCGCCGGCGACGAGGACTTCTTCGAGATCCTGGAGCAGACGCTGGCGGACCAGAGCAGCCTGGCGAACGACCGCGTGGCGGTGTTCTACACGGCGGTGGGGCTGGGGATGGCGGGGATCTATGTGAGGCAGCCGGAGAAGCTGCGGTCGTACATGAACGAGATGTGGGCGCGGCTGCGGCCCAAGTTTGGCGGCGACGAGACGGCGCGGATTTGCCCCGAGGCGTACGAGAACGTTGACACGCGGGTGATCTGGCCGACGGCGGCGCGAGGGCTGGGGTTCATCGTCGTGGGGCTGGTGGGGCTGGTGGTGGGCGTGCTGGGAGCGAACTTTTATCTGTACCACATCAGCGCCAAGGACTTGACGGGCGCGTTGGAACGGATCCGCGCTGGCTCACGAGCGGCTGGAACCGCGGGGCCGGCGGTCGAGGCGACCGGTGATGGGGCGGTGGATGGGGCGGTCGAGGGC
>CAZHKB010000261.1:0-4221 GCA_964533405.1 uncultured Phycisphaeraceae bacterium
GGCGAGACGATCCCATCCGGATCGTCGTGGGAGACCGCAACGAGCGCCATCTGACCACCCGCCACCGTGGTGATCGCAACGACCCCGCCAAATGCCGTCACGCTTACCTTGTTCAGAAATCCCAATGGTTTGTCACCCACTTCTTCAAGACCAGTCACAAGGCTCGCTCCATTCGACAGGCCAGAGACGTGGCGTGTGCGGCGCGTTCGGAGCACATTTCGAGGGACATTGGCCCATGAGCATTCTAAAGCGAGCCGCAAAGCGAACCTCCGATGAGGAGAAGCGACGCGTTTTCAACCACGAGCGGCTGAAAGAAGAGGTCGCCCACGCGCTCTCTCTTGCCCTCGAGAGTCAGGGGCTGACTCGATCGGACCTGGCAAGCCGACTGGATTGCAGCCGCTCGTATGTGACCACGATCCTCGATGGCTTCCCCAACTTCACGCTCGCCAAGCTTGCCGATATTACGCTCGCCCTTGGGTATTTCGCGCACTTCAAACTCGGTCGAACTCGAATCGTGCACGATTCGGAAGCCGAGGGCTCCGTGTCAGAAACGAGTATCGAGCACATCACCACGCGCAGATTGGCTGGGGTTCGATTTGTGCAGCACGCGGCGAGCACCTACTCGTACGGAGATACCGTGCCGACCGGAGGGGCTGGGTGATGCCGAGACCCGTGTTCATCCTGGCGTGCGAGTCGAGCGCGATCGACACGGAGTCGAAGTCGATGAGCCTGTTCAATATCATTGATAGATTCATGATCACCAGCCAGGCGGCGTTTGCCGAATCTCCTTGCGAGTTTCCCTTCCCCTTCGGGCGGTCGCATGCTGGATGAAAGACGATGGAGACGAAGGGGTTGATTTTGAGGCACGCTTTCGTTTGACAACGCGCTCCGGATGGAAGCACGAAACACCGCCTCGTCAGTTCCGATTCGGAGCGGGGAAAGACTTTCATAGAAATGTGTACATTCTGTCGCTCCCCGTGCCACTGCCCGAGTCTCGCCATGTGTTGTGGCTACAGGCAGAGTTGGCGCGAGTCGATCAGTCCGAGGTTGTCGCGTTTCAGGAGTACCCCGTGCTGATCGACGCGAAATGGGCCGACGCGGCACCAGCGTGAGTTTCACGATCCCGCCGCCTTCGCCGGCGGAGCCGTCTCCACCGGCATCGCCCTCCGCCACCCACCCTTGGGCAGCGTCCGCGCCACCCTCACAAACTCGATCCCTCCCAGCAACGTAATCACCGCGCACAGCCAGAACGAGATCGCGCCAAGGTTCTGCCCCGGCCAGGTCGTCTCCAGCCATTGATACAAGCCCACCGCCATAAACGGCCCCAGGATGCCGCGCACCCCGTTCAGCGTCGCGTGCACCCCCATGTACTGGCTCTCCTTCCCCTTGGGCGCAAAGTCCAGATGCCCAAGGTTCCACGCCAGCACGCCCCCGCCGAACCCCATCCCCGTCAGCGCCGCCGACACATACAACAACCACTCACTATGCAACTGCACCGCCATCGCCGTCAGAAACGCCGCGGCCACGAACGACCACGAGTGGATCGCCCGGAACTGCACCACGTGTACCCGGTCCAGCAGCCGCGCCCACAGCGGGATCATGAACGGCATCATGACCAGCGGCAGCGAGTTGTTGATGACGATCCCGCCGGTGTACCCCATCTTGAACTGATCCCGCACCACGATCACCGTGATCGGAATAATCATGAGATTCCCAAGCCCCAGCAGGAACATCGCCAGCATGAACCGCGCATACAGCCGGTCGCCCTTCAGCACCCGCCACACGCCCACGGGTGAGAACGTCGGCGCATCATCACCCGTTCGCGCCCGCTCCGCCGTGAGCAGCGATCGGTGCCCGCGCAACCGCATCTTCGACCACGACCACACGCCCACCAGCGACAACGCCCCCCCCACCGGATAGAACCACCGATCCGCGTTCTCCCACCGGTTCATCGCCTCGCCCAGCAGCAGCCCCAGGATCGCCACCATCGTCACCTGCACCGTCGCCAGCTTGCCCGTGACCCGGGCCCGCACATGCGGCCCATAGTTCATCCCCCAGATCGTCGACCGGATTGTAATGAACCCCGACCAGCACACCCGCCCCAGCACCACCGCCACCACCACCGCCCACAACCCGGCCTCGCTCCGCGGCGCAAACCCGATCGCCACCGCCAGCGCGATCATCGAGACCTGCAGCGCGTTGATGAACCTGATCTTGTCCAGCCCGTTGCTCAGCCGCACCCATATGAACGAGATGATGTTGGCCGCCGCCGTCGACGCAGACAGGATCGCCACCGCCATGTTCAGCAGCCCGGGCGAGACCTGTCCCTCGTACGCGTTCTTGACGATCACGCCCACGATCGTCGAGTCGACCACAACCAAGAGGAACGGCAGGAAAAACGCCGCCCGCAGCTCCATCGCGTAGTTCCGCCTCGACATCCGCGGCATCGACGACGGAAAAAAAGACGCCACCGCGGATCGCAGCAGCCGGATCGGCGCGGCGTGCGGCGGGTGATGCCGTGCCGCCCCTTCAGCCGGGCCGCCGGGCGCTCCCGCTGGTCCCGCGGGCGCGGGCGGCGTGTGGATCGCTCGCGAATCGGCCTCGGACGCGGACGGTTGGCCCGGGCCATGCGCGGCCTGCGACTTGACCCGGGCTGAACTCTCCGTGGTCGCGTCCAAGAGAACTCGGCCTCCATGCCGACGGCGAATCGGCGACTACAACACCAGCCTCAACCCGGCCTCACCCACCATCACCATCAGCAGCAGCGGCAGGTGCATGATCGACGCCAGGAACACCGCCTTGGCCCGTTTGCCCGAGCGGTCGCCCACGAACTCCAGCACCAGGTACAGGTAGCCGACGCCGGTGACAATGGCCACGACCATCGTGATCGGGCCGAGCGTGCCGGGCATCGTGATGGCGGGAAGGATCGTGGCGGGCAGCAGCAGGATCGCCCAGCGGAGCATGGAGGCCGCCGTGCGCCGACCGTCGGGGTCGCCCACCGACAGCACCCGATACCCCGCGGCCGCGTAGTGCTCGCGATACTTCCACGCGATCGCCATGAAGTGCGGCATCTGCCACACGAACATCAGCCCGAACAGCGACCACCCGCCCGCGTGCCCGATGGGCGAGGCCACCAGCGACGCGAGCCCGCCCGAGACGCTCGACAGGTCGATCGACCCCGGCGGCGTCAGCGCGTGCGCCGCCGCGTACCACCCGATCAGCGGAGGCAGCGCGCCGGGGATCGCCCCCACCAGCGTCGACATCGGCGAGGTCACCTTCATCGGCGTGTACAGAAGCAGGTACGTCAGCACGCACGTCAGCGAGATGACCGCCGCAAGCAGCCCGGCCGTGACCGCCAACCCAACCACCCCGATCACCGACAGGCTCACGCCCAACCCGAACGCCGTCTGCGGCGAGACACGCCCAGAAGGGATGGGGCGGCGTGCCGTCCGCTCCATGCACGCATCGCGTGCCCGCTCCGACCACATGTTCAGCGCGTTGGCTCCGGCCGCCGAAAAGGCCGTCCCCAGCGTGCAGCCAATCAGGGTGATCAACAGGTCCAACGCGGTCGGGCGGAACCCGGTGGCGACGCCCACCGAATCGCCAAACGACCCCGACAGGAACACGCCCAAAGCCGGCAGCATGAACCCCACCAGCGCGGTGATGGTCACCAGCCGGGTGATGCCCGGCTTCGTACACTCGATCAGGTCGGAGATGGTCGTGGGCCGCGGCTGCGAGACCCCCAGCGAATCCGCGACCGATGCGGCCACGGCGACGCCCGCGGCGGGCGTCGGGGCGAGCATGGTTGGGGTCGGATGGGCCACCGGAAGTCCTGTGCGGCACGGGTTGGGTGCCGGGGGATCGATTCTAGCGCGTCGGTGGTCCAAATCAGGAGTTCGGGATTCATGCAGCAGAGGTTCGGCGCCTCCGGCCCAGCCCGGGTTCGTGACGCAGCGCCTTGGTGAGTCAAGGCCGGTCGGGTGGGGAACCCGGAGGTTCCCCGCTCTTGCGTCGGGGTGGAACGGGGCAGTCGGTCCATCTGAGGTCCGGTCTGAGATTGCCGGGGCTGGAGCGACATGACCGGCGGGCGGCGGCTCATGGGCATCCACACTCCCCCTTCGAAAGGTTCACCCCGTCCACCATCGGTTGATCGCCCAGCGCGGCGAACCGGCGCAAGGCCTCGTCCAGATCGGCGCACGTTGCTTGGTTTGTGCCCTCCAT
>CAZHKB010000262.1:0-2370 GCA_964533405.1 uncultured Phycisphaeraceae bacterium
GGACGGGGGGAGCGGGGCGGGGCCGCCTCGTCTGGCTTGGGGCCTGGCTTGACTGTTGGCCCTTCCCCCCCTTTGGTCCCCCCATGCGGATCATCGGCGGGGAGTTCAGGAAACGGCGTTTGCAGGGTCCACCGGATTCCACGGTGACCCGTCCGATCTCGGACATGGTCAAGGAGTCGCTGTTCAACCTTCTGCGGGGGCATCCGGAGGATGGTGCGGTGCTGGACTGCTTCGCGGGCACCGGGTCTATCGGGCTGGAGGCGCTCAGCCGGGGATCGCCGCGCTGCGTGTTCGTGGAGCGGGACCGGAAGATTGCGGAGATTCTGCGGGCGAACATCGAGGCGTGCGGGGCGGGGGATCAGGCGGAGGTGGTGGTGGGCGATGCGTTGGGGCCGGGCGCGCTGTCGCGCTGCCCGAGGCCCGTGCATCTGGTTTTCTTCGATCCGCCGTACGCGATGGTGAGGAACGCGGCGTCATGGGTGCGGGTGAAGGAGCAGTTCTCTCGCGCCATCGCGCTCCTGGATGACACGGGCTACGCGGTGCTGCGGACGCCATGGCCGTTCTTCCATGCCCAGGAGGAGGCCGTCCCGGATGAGGGTTCGTTCGGCAAGCACGTTCGGCGCGAGCATGTGAAGCGCGACTCGGGGCGGGTGGAAGTGGGGGAGGATGGGCTGGAACGCATGGAGCGGCGCGAACGGCGAGCCGGGCGCGCCGGCACCGGAGCGTTCGAGCCCGCGCCCGGAGCGGATCTCGGGCCAACCGTCGGCAAGCGCGGCCGCGGCGACTTCGACAGTGGCGCAGGGAAGCGTGGAACGACGGGCGGCGACGGGCCCGGCACCGACGGCGCCGACGAGAACTTCGACGACATGGAAGAGATCGAGGTCGACTTTTCCACGCCCGAGGGTCGGGCTCTGCTGAAGGAACTCATGGAGGGCGGGGCGATCGAGATCGGGGACGACGGCGAGCAGATCGACGCGGGGGCGACGACACGCGAGCAGGCCGGCGCGGCGATGACCGGCGCCTCCGCCGAGCATCGGTTCACGCGGGGCGACCTGTCGGTGCCCGGCGCGGTCGGGCCCGAGACTCACGCGTATGGCGGGATGGCCGTACACCTGTACATGAAGCAGAAGAGCGGATCGTAAGCGACGCCCGGGGGTTCCCGGCCGGCGGCGCCCCGAGCGGAGCGTGGTCGCGCCAACCACGATGGCTGAGGCCCGTCGCGTTCCCGGGGCTCTACCGCGCCCCGCATCGGGGGCGGGAAGCGGACGCGCAAGGCGGGATTGCCGCGGGTCGTGTCGCGTCAAGACCCCCTTGTCACGTCCATCCGGTCGTGGCGCGATCCATCGAGCGGTTCCGCGTCGTCATCTGGCGGGATCGCCGCTTCGGGCTTTGGGGCCGTGTGGTACCCGGGCTCGCGGTATGTTCGCTCGGGGCCGATCGCTCTGAGCGGGCGGAGTCCGCCGGTGAGGATTTCTGTCATGTCGAATCGCAGGCTGGCGGGCGGCGCGTGCGTCGCCTGGGCGGTGGTGTGCGCGGCGGGCACGGTGGCGCTGGCGGATGAGGGGCGGATCTCGCTCAAGCCGCGCCAGAGCGTGCTGATGCCGGGCGAGTCCACGGGCGTCGATGCGTGGGCGCGGTTGCCGGCCTCGGGCTTCGCCTTTGCCTCGGCCGAGTTCGGTGTCGAGGCGTCGATGCCGGGCTGGAGTTTCGCCAGCGCTGGGGCAATCGCCGGTGCCGACGTGCTGGGGATCTCGGCGTGGCAGACCCACAACCCGTTCGGCGGGCCGGTGGCCGATCCTTCCAACCCCAAGCGGGTGTGGACGGGCGGGTTCACCCCCGCCTCGTATGACCCCGCGCTCGTGAAGTTCGAGCCGGTAATCTCGGGAATGTCGTACTACCCCAGCCCCCTTACGCCCTGGGCGGTGCCGCTGGACCCCAAGCCCGATCGCGGCCCGGCGCCTTGCTGACCAAGGTCTGCACCTACACCGGCAAGGTGCTCATCTGCCTGATCGATAACCAGAGCGACACGGCCTCGTTCAAGGCCGAGCGCCTGCCCGACACCCAGAACGCGCGGCTGGAGTACGACCCGGTGCGGGGCACGAGCACGATCGTCTCGACCCTGGAGTGGGATGAGCCGGTCGTGATCGAAACCGCGGACAACCCCGCCGTCCAGACGCAGCGGGTGGTGATCCGGAGCGTGGGCGCGGCCTCAGAGCCGATGGCGTCGGGCCAGTTCACGCTCGTGTTCGACGGCCAGGCGACGCCGGTGATGTCGCTGGCGATGGTGGCGGCGTGCCCGGCGGACCTGACGCACGGGGCGATCGCGGGCGTGCCCGGTTATGGCACGCCGGACGGCGTGATCGACAACGA
>CAZHKB010000262.1:2470-4220 GCA_964533405.1 uncultured Phycisphaeraceae bacterium
CAACGATGACTTCTTCTACTACCTGGCGCAGTACCGGCTGGGGTGCTGAGCCGTGCCGCGTGCGTGAGCACGCGATGAAGTGATGGGTTGACCGGGCGGGGCGGCCACATGGCTGCCCCGCGGCCGCGCGCGGTGGCCTGCACGGACGACCAACGGAGCCGACCGCGCGAGCGGTCGGGCACGGTGTTTGGGCGACGCGGGTGGCGTGACCCGGTGCGACCATGCTGGGCGGCCGACGATGCGCCGCGAGATCGCGTCCAACACCAGGCCGAGCGGTGCCCGACTGCTTGCGCAGTCGGCTCTGCCGAGTTCCACTGCCCGCGCAGTGGAGTCAGTTGATGCTCAGAACTGGCTGGCCGTGAAGCTGGCCCCGGTCGTCTCCCGATCCCACGTGTCCGAGCGCCCGCGCTTCACCTCATAAAACCGCCACAACTCGAACCAGTACGACCGGAACTTGTGCGCCCCGAACGGCTCGAAGCGGACATCGATCAGCTTCATCACCTGCTTGTCCGATCCACCCAATCCAAGAATCGACCGCCCATGCCGCACCGATTCGCTGTCCAGCGGCAGGTGCGCATACCGCCCCAGCAACTGCATGATGTTCGCCGCCGCGTACGGCCCGATACCCGGCAACTCCAACAACGCATCCCGCACCGCCTCATCCGAAGTCCCCGGGTCCTCGAACCACGCGGGGTCCATCTCCGGCGGTCGCTTCCCCCGCGGCCTGAACACCCGCGCCAGCTCGATCATCCGCGCATCGCGATACCCCGTCCGGCACCTGGCCCGCAGCGTCGCCGCCCGCGTCCGCGACAGCCGCGCCGGCGACGGAAACCCACCCCCCTCGCCCACCACCGCGCAAAGCCGCCGGTTCATCGTGATCGTGCTGGGCCAGTGCACGTTGCAGGAGGTGACGGTCTTGATCACATCCTCGAACATCGTCGGCGAGCGGAACAGCCGCCCGCGCCCGGTGCGCTTCCACCGCGGGTCGAGCCGATGGAACGCGGCAATGTGCTCGGCATCCTCATCCAGCCGCAACATGCGGGTGACCTGCTGCTGAACCAGCACTCGCTGCGGGCGGGTGAGCGCGGCGTTGGTGGTGGTGAGGAGCGGTCGCCCGCGCAACTCGCGCCACGGACGCGTGCCTTCGTCGCCCGACTGCACGACCCGCACGCCGGTGATCGCGCCGTCGGCCAGGTGCAGCACCCGTGAGAACACCCGCGTCCGCGGGTCCCAGTGGTTCGGATGCAGCAGAAAGTACCCGTACGAGCAGCAGTCACGGGCCAGCACGAAGTCATCAGGCACGCCAATGGTCAGACGCGAAGGCATGGGGAGATCATTCACCACAAGAGCCGACCGCGCAAGCGGCCGATCGTCCCCGCTCCACAGAACCCGCCGCGCCAGCGGTCACGGCGTCCACCCACAGTGCCGGCCGCGCGCGCGGTCGGCCATCGTCCGAGAACGGCGCAGGTGGATGGCGCCCAAGCCCAAAGGCCGCAAGTCTGCGACGACGCGGGCGGCGCGAGCCCGCGCATGGATCTCCAGGGGCGCGACGCCGCCGCGGGTCCTGAGTGCGCGGGCTCGCGCCGCGCGCCTCATGGTTCTCTCGCAGAGCGACGGCGAGATCCGGGTCGCGCCGCGGTCGGCTGGTGGCCGACCGCTCGCGCGGCCAGTTCTATTCGCGAGTCATGCCTCGCGTGCTCACGCACGCGGCTCCCGTCCTCGCAGATCGCCGCTCAATACACCCTCCCCC
>CAZHKB010000263.1:0-4204 GCA_964533405.1 uncultured Phycisphaeraceae bacterium
GAAGACCACCCCTTTCATCGGCCGATACCCCTGTTCTGAAACAGTCTTTAAGTGGGGGGCTGGGTGTGTTTGGATCGCGTGAAGGGCGAGCAAACCGGAGGCGGTTGCGGAGGGACCAGGTTGGGCGCGTGGGCGTCGCGGGCGTCGAGGGTTGCCCACCCCTGACCCCGCCGACTGCCCGTTTCGCAGAGCCGGCGTGGGGAGTGGGGACGGCGTGCGGCGGCCCGCGCAAATATGTGTCGGATGGTCGGTGCGGGGTCACGCGGTGGTGTGGGGGTGCGAATAATGGTTGTCGCGCGGCTGCTGGCATCGGGCGAGCGAGGGTGCGATTGGGCGCGGTTGCCCGCGATGGCGGGCCGGAGGTGGCGAGAGGATGGCGACAGTTTCCGCTCACGACATGCGCCGCGAGGAATCGCTGCTGGCTTCCCGCACCGTTGACGAGTGGTCGGTGGAGGACTCGGCGCGGCTGTATGGACTGGCGGAGTGGGGCAAGGGGTACTTCGGGGTGGCGCCGAGCGGGAACCTGCTGGTGACGCCGACGAAGGACCCGCGGCGTGCGATCGATCTGCACAAGGTGATCCAGGGGCTGGAGGAGCGTGGGATCACGACGCCCATCATCGTGCGGTTCCGGGACATGGCGGAGCATCGGCTGGGCGAGATTCGCGGGGCGTTTGACCGGGCGATGGCGGAGAACGGGTACACGGGGGGGTACTCGTGCATCTATCCGATCAAGGTGAACCAGCAGCGGCATGTGTGCGAGGAGATCAGGGACATCGGGGTGAAGCTGGATTTCGGATTGGAGGCGGGCTCGAAGCCGGAGTTGCTGGCGGTGCTGGGGCTGACGGAGAACCTTGGCTCGATGCCGATTGTGTGCAACGGGTTCAAGGACGAGGAGTATGTGGAGATGGCGGTGCTGGCCCACAAGCTGGGTCGGAACATCACGCCGGTGGTGGAGCGGTATCGGGAGCTGGAGTTGGTGGTGAAGCACGCGAGGGCGTATGGGGTGAGGCCGCGGATCGGGATTCGGTGCAAGCCGACGACGCGGGGGAGCGGTCGTTGGGAGTCGAGCGGTGGGATGCGGAGCAAGTTTGGCTTGCAGGTGTACGGGATTCTGGACGCGATCGAGTATCTGAAGCAGCACGAGATGGTGGACTGCCTGAAGATGCTGCATTTTCATATCGGGAGCCAGATCAGCGACATCCGGCAGCTGAAGAACGCGGTGAGCGAGCTGGCGCACATCTACACGGAGATGGTGCGGCTGGGCGCGGGGATGGACACGATCGACGTTGGCGGGGGTCTGGGCGTGGATTACGACGGGAGCCAGTCGTCGTGGGCGTCGAGCATCAACTACACGATCAACGAGTACGCGGCGGACGTGGTGTACCGGATCAAGGCCGCGTGCGATACGGCGGGCGTCAAGCACCCGCGGATTCTGTCGGAGTCGGGTCGGGCGATGGTGGCGTACTCGAGCGTGCTGGTGGTGGACGTGCTGGGTCGGAACCGGTACTCATCGGACCCGGACATGCCCAAGTGCAAGGCGATGATCGAGGCGGAGGCCAAGGGGCCGCCGCAGCCGATCATCGATCTTGTGGATGCGTACGAGGCGCTGGGCAAGCGCGATCCGGTGGAGATCCACCACGACGCGAGCCAGGCGTTTGACGAGGCGATGAGCCTGTTCCAGCTCGGGTATCTGTCGCTGCCGATGCGTGCGGCGGCGGAGCGGCTGCACTGGGCGATCGGTCGGCAGGTGATCGTCAAGGCGCGGGAGGCGAGCGGGGACGGGTCGCTGCACGAGGAGCTGCAGGACCTGCCCGAGGCGCTGAGTGACATCTATTTCTGCAACTTCAGCGTGTTCCAGAGCCTGCCGGACTCGTGGGCGATCGACCAGATTTTCCCGATCTGCCCGATCCACCGGCTGAACGAGAAGCCGACGAGGAGGGCGACACTGGCGGACATGTCGTGCGACTCGGACGGGAAGGTGGACCGGTTCGCGTGCGTGGACAAGCGGGATTGCAAGCCGGTGCTGGAGGTCCACGACCTGGTGGAGAACGGGACGTACTACCTCGGGTTCTTCCTGGTGGGGGCGTACCAGGAGGTGTTGGGGGATCTGCACAACCTGTTCGGCGACACGCACGTGGTGCATGTGGGCGTGGATGACGACGGTCACTGGGAGATCGACGAGATCGTCGAGGGCGACACGGTGCGCGAGGTGCTGTCGTATGTGCAGTTCGACCACGAGGACCTGGAGCGGTCGGTGCGGCGCGACAGCGAGCGGGCGGTGAAGCGGGGCGGGATGACGGTTGGGGATGCGAGGAGCCTGATGCGGTTTTATGAGGGTGGGCTGGAGGGGTATACGTATCTGGAGTGAGGGGTGGGGCGCTGGTCCCGCCGGTTGTGCGTCGCGGGTCACGGCCACCGGACCGGGGGGTCATCATCCACGCCCGTGCCGCTGAAGAGGCGGTTGTGGGCGGGTCCGGTGTCGGAGCCGGCTGCGGTGCCGCCGCCGGATTCGAGGAATGCGCCGTTGGCGGACTGGCGGTAGCCCAGGGCGTCGGGCGACATGATCTCGCCGTGGCCATCGACGAAGAGGACGGAGGCACGCCCGCGCTCGCCGTTGCGGGCGGCGGCGTGGCGGGGGTCGACGGCGGTGCGGGCGTTGGGGCCGGGTTCTCCGGTGCCCTTGTCGGACTGTGCGGTGAGGCGGGGCGGGTCAAGGGTGTAGGCGTGGTTGGCCTCACCCTCGACGGCGTTGCCGTTGTTGTCGTAGGGGAGGCGTGCGAGGCGGGGGACGCCGGCGGCGGTGCCCAGCGCGTCGGCGGCGAGGACGGTCTGGGCGGGCATGAAGACGCGGGAGCGTGTGCGTCCCCAGGAGACGGGCAGGCCGTCGGGTCGGAGGCGTGCGTTGGCGAGGAACTGGAAGTTGTAGCCGTAAGCGGCGTTGCGCTCGTCGGTCCGCTCGGGTTGCGAGGGGCAGGTGTAGACCTCGCTCGCGAAGTCCTGGCGGCTATCGCTGGTGCTGGGGTTGGCGAAGGGGAAGACTCCGACGTTGGATCCCAGGAAGGCGACCCAGGAGGGCCGGAACTTGACGCCGTTGCCGATCTGGTAGTGGTTGGCGGGGTTGGATGAGCCGCCGGTAAAGCCCGGTGGTTTGTGGGGCGGGGGGACGTCGTTGTAGTCGTCGCAGTACATGTGCCAGCCCTGCGAAAGGGTTCGGAGGTGCGCGACGCACTTGAGGGCGCGTGCGGAGTCGCGCGCGGCGCCCAGGGAGGGGAGAAGGATGCCGATCAGGAGGGCGATGATCGCGATGACGACGAGGAGTTCGATGAGTGTGAAGGCTCTGCGTCGCGGGTCGCACATGGGGAGTTGTAGGGTGGTGCGTGCGCTGGATTGCTGTGACGGCGCGAAGATCGTGTGAGGTGGCGTACTCGCGGCTCGGAGCGGCGGCTGGCGGCACGACGGGCGGTGGTGAGCGGGAGTTTGGCGCGAGCCCTGAGGTCGTGTGGGTTTCGACGATCGTGCGGGGGCTTGGGCCGCCCGCGTTGTGGAACCCGAGAGGGCGGTCAGGGCTGTTGGTTGGTGCTGGACCAGGCGTGGAGGATGGCGCGCATGCGGTCGGTGAGGGCGACCATGGCGGTGCTGGGGGTGTGCGCGAGCGGATCGTCGATGAGGGCGATGTGGTTGTTGCGGAGGGCGGGGATGTCGAGGCGGGCGACGGGGCCGAGTCGATCGCGGAGAAGGTCCGTGGTGAGGGCGGTGGTGAGTGCGTCGTCGTCGCGGGGGCGGGGCTGAAGGAGGATGATGGCGTCGGGGGCGAGGCGGAGGATGTCTTCGGCGGAGAGTTCCATCCAGGGCGCGCCGTCGGTGATGGCGGGGACGCCGCCGAGGGACTGGAGGATCTGGTGGTGCCAGGAGCCTGGCCCGGTGATGCCGATGAGGGGGTCGGTGGCGGCGATGAGGAGGATGCGTCCGGCGGGGGCGTAAAGGGGTTGGCCCTGGGGGTCGGTGTTGGGCGCGTTCCAGGCTTGGTCCATGCGGGCTTGCCAGTAGCCGGGCTCTGGGCCGCGATCGGTGGGGGGCAGGTCGGACTCGAGACGGGTGGCGGCGGCGCGGATGTCGTGGAGGGTGAGCAAGGAGAAGCGGAGGATGTCAAAGTCGCGCTCGCGGGCGAGTTCGAGGAGGCGTTCCGGGAGGGGCTGGGTGGGCG
>CAZHKB010000264.1:0-4190 GCA_964533405.1 uncultured Phycisphaeraceae bacterium
CACCTCGCCCGCCTCGCTGGCGAACACCAGCTGCACCGCGCCCGCCGTCCCCCGGAACCCCGCCAGCGCCGGGCTCACCCGGCTGTCATACGTCAACGTCGCCACGATCGCCCGCATCGCGCCCATCACCGCATCCGCGACCCCATCCAGCGCGGCCCCGAACCTCGCCTGCGCCTCCAGCCCCACCAGCCTCGCCACCAGCCGCTCCGGCGCCGCCTCCATCGCACCATCCCGCATCGTCTCAATCGCCGTGCGCAACCGAGACACCCCAGGGCTCCGCCCATCGGCGGCCCCTGCGGCCTCGCTCGCCTCGCCCAGCACGAGCGCAATCTGAGCATCGGTAAGCGTCGGCTGGGATGGTTGGTGTGCGTCCAAGTCGTTCTCCGCCTGAAAGGTGCCCACCCCGCCACCCCTGATACCACAAGCTTGTGCAATCCACCACCAAGCCAGACCAAGCCCTATCCCACCCACTCCACGCTTCGCCGCGGTCCTCCCCCCCGTCTCCGCGCTCTCCGCGTTCTGCGCCCTTGCCTACGCCCGCAACGCCGCCGGCCCCGCGCCCCGCAGCGTCTCCCGCTCCTGCTCGTCCCACAACCCGCCCGCCTGCGAACCCAGGACCTCCATCAACTTCTTCAGGCACCGATTCCGCGTGGGCCCGATGCTGCCCACCGGGATGCCCAGACGCCCCGAAACCTCGTTGTAGTCCGGCTTCTGCTTGCACATAAACAGCGCCGTCAGCAACTCTTGGCACCGCCCCCCAAGAGCCTCCAGACCACGCCGCACCGCCTGCCGACGCTCCCAGACCTGATCGCCCCCCTCCCCCACACCCGCCTCAATCCGCTCGGCCACGCTCGAGTCAGCGACCCTGTCGCGCCCCCGGATCACCTTCCACGACTGCCGCTTGGCCACCACAATCAGCCACTTCGCCAGCGACTGTCCGTCCCGAAGCGTCGGCAGCGCGCCCAGAAGCGCCGTGAACACCGCCTGGCTTACGTCCTCCGCCTCATCCTGCGTCAGCCCCATCCGCCTTGGGATCGCGTACACGAGCGTCGCGTACGCCCGAACCAGCGCCTCCCACGCCCCGCGCTGGCCGCCCAAGCACGCATCAACCAGCGCATCATCCCCGCCATGGGCGGACCGGCTCTCAGCCTGCTGGGGCGTCTCTCGGGTCACGGAACCTCCGGCGGACCAAACGAACCGCCAACCAAGCCTATTCCCCCCCACCCCGGGGGACCCAAACGCCCGTCAGTACACCTCCAGCATCACCCGCCGCGTTATCTTCACCTCCCGGTGCAGCATCCGCCGCGTCCACCCCCCCGGATCCCCCGCCGCCGGCTCCACATGCATGTACTGCTCGCGCACCCCCGCCGGCAGCACCGCCGCCATCCGCCGCAAGACGCTCAGCTCCATCCCCGCGATGCCGCAGATGTACACCAGCGTCCGCTCGCTGCTCAGCATTGACACCAGCTGCTCCCGGTGCGTCAGCAGCCTTTGGTCCACATACATCGGCCCCGATGCGTCGATCTCCTGCGCCTGCCGAGACAGCGTCGGCAGGTACAGGAACCCCGTGTGCCGTGCCGCCAGCGACCGCCACTCGCTCTCGTAAAGCAGGTCCGGCCCATGCGGCACGCCCATCAAAAGCGCGGCCCTTCCCGGGAACCCCGCCGCATCCAGCTCCCGCAGCATCCCCCGGAACGGGGCGATCCCCGTCCCGGTCGCGATGAACAGATAGTCGTGCGCCTCCGGGCGCGCCGGCAGCAGGAACCGCTTGCCGTTGGGCCCCGTCATCGCGACCTTCTCCCCCACCTGCAGGTCCGCCAGGTAGTTCGACGCCACCCCCACGAACAGGCGGTGCGTCTCCCGGTGCTCATCGATCGTCCGCTTGACGGTGGTCGCCAGGTGCGCCCCGTGGCCGTCCTCTCCAGAACCCGCCGACGCGATCGAGTACAGCCGCAGCTTGTGCGGGCGCCCGGTCGAGTCCAGCCCCGGCGGAATCACTCCAAACGACTGCCCGGCCCGGAAGTTGCCCGCCAGTTTGCTGCCGCTCACGTCGAACACCACATGCCGCACGAATGAGTGCGACTTGCCGGCCGTGCAGCGCTCGTTCCACACAACCGTCCCCTCGGCCGTGCTGGCCGGTGTGTGCAGGTGCATGTGGACATCTGGGAACACAACCTCACGGGTCGGCCCGGGGGTCGTGGCATCGGTGGTCATGGCGCGATTGTTCGCGCACGAACGCCGGGGGCAAGTCGGGACCGCAAATCAAAGCCGCGTGCGAGAGCCCGCGCCGTACCGAGAATCAACAACGAATCCCAACGCGGAACCCGCGGGAACCCAGCGGAACCCTCCGCCCGCGTGCCGAAGCCCGCGGGTCGGTTCACCCGCCCGAAGACTCCGCGCCCTGGGTCACATCGCCCTCACCAGCCTCCGGCGCGGGCTGCTCGTCATCCCCGAACGTCGCCGGCTCATCCGTAATCGTCGAGAGGTCGATCGCCCGTCCGTTGGCCCCGCGGCGGCACAAGTCCAGCAACTGCGTCAGCCGGTTCACCCGCACGCGCGTCGCCTCGTCGCCCCCACGGACGCGCCCGAACGAATCCCGCGCCTGCTCGAACGCACCCGCCGCGTCCGTCAACGCCTGCCGCTGGGCGGCCCGCAGCGTCCGGGCACGCTGGGCGTACGTCGCCAGCGTTCCGGCCAGCGCTTGGCGTTCACCCTCACCCAGAGCCGGCGGCACCTCGATCGAGCCAAGCTGCTCGAGCAGGTCCCCCGTGTGCCGCAGGTTCTGGGCACGCAGCCACAGCATGTCCCCGCGCCCCTGCGCCGCTGTTCCCACCAACCCGTATCCATCCGCCGCCGCCGCCCCGGCCGCCGACTGCGCCGCGTCGTACGACTCGATCGCCTTGCTCACCCGCGCGTCGGCCACATCCTTCCGGTGGTCCAGGGTCGCCTCGACCAGCGTGTTGATCTCCGAGGCCAACCCCGCCGCCGCCGTCGCGTGCTCCGACGCCTCGGCCGCCGACTCGGTCGCTCGCGCCCGCGTCGACGCCAGTGCCGCCACCAGTTCCGCCTTCTGCGAGACCACCTGCCCGACCATCAACTCCCGCTCGTTGAGTTCAGGCTGACGAACCTCGGCCCGGGCGAGCAGGTTCGCCCCATCCAGCTCGATCGCGTCCGCCTGCCGCCGAAGCGTGTGGATCTGCTCCATCTGCACGCCCGCGTCATGGGCCGACAGCGCCATCGCCGCCACCGACAGCCGCGCCGCCTCGTCTCGCTGGCCCGCCGCCATCGTCAGACGCTCCTCGGCCCCTTGCCGCAGCAGCAGAATGTCGGCCTCGATCTGGGCACGATCCCGCTGCCGCTGCCCGATCTCCGCGTCCTTCGACCGGATCAGCCCCTCGAGCTGCTCGATCGTCGCCGTCGGGTCATACGCCACCAGCGCGCTCGACCGCGACGCCATCGACAGCATCGCATCGATCTTCATCCGGATGGGCGTCAGGGCGTCCAGCGCCTCGCGCTCGGCGAGGGCCGCGTACGCCGCCCGACGATCCGCGATCCCGAGTTGCGCCTGCGCCATCAGCAGCGACGCCGCCGCCTTCTGCCCCGTGCTCCCCTGCGTCGTGATTGGCCTCAGGTCCGCCACAACCTTGGTCAGGGCGGTCTCCGCCGGGTCGCTCGCGCCCGCATCCCACTCGCCCACCGGCTGCGAGGGCAGGCTGATGTCGTTGAGCGCGAGCCGCGCCCGCTCGAGGGCCGCCACCGTCGCGTCGCCCTCATCGCAGCCCACCACCGCCAGCCCGCTCAGCGCGACCAGCACCAGGGGCAGGGCCAGGCGGGAACGACGACCAGACGAGCGGCCAAACAGGTGAGCGGTGAAGGTGGTCATGGCTTGGATCGGGTCCAGAGATGGGGGCGGAGATGGGGAGACGACACCATTCGGGGCGACCCGCCCCGATGTTCCAATCCCTTGCCGAACAGGTGCCCGGCGGGACAACGAGTGTAGCGAGTTACCGCCCGCCATGGGTCCGGCTTCGGCGACCCGTTCTCGGACGCCCGAGATGTCCGGATCGCACCGCGCCGGGCGCAAATCCGCCGCTCCATCAGGCCAGGAACTCGGGAGCCAACTCCCCCCGAACCCGCTCCAAAAGTGCCTTGGTCAACCGTATTCCCTCCCGCTCCGGGTGCCCCTCCCC
>CAZHKB010000265.1:0-4165 GCA_964533405.1 uncultured Phycisphaeraceae bacterium
CATGGCGTCGGCGCGGTCCGAGCCGAGGGCTTCGCAGTGGGTCCTGAGTTCCTTGTCGATGCGGGGCGCGTCGAGTCTCATGGACTTGCAGAAGCGCAGCAAGTCATAGACGCCGTGGCCGCGGGGGTTGGCGCCCACCCAGTCGATCACAACGAAGGGGTAGACCGGGCGCGGACCGAGCCTGTCGGCGGGAGGGAGCATGAGATTGCTCTTCCAAAAGTCGTTGTGATCGAGTGCGTGGCGAGGCGCCCACTTGCCCGAGTCGAGGCGGCCGAGCGCGGCCGACGCGAGGTGGCGGGTGGCCTCGGAAAGGTGCGGGTGCTCGTGCATGTGGCCGAGCGGGGTGGCGAAGTCGGCGGGGGCGGGGACGGCGGTGACCTCGGCCGCGCCGTGGAGCCAGCGGAGGACATAGGGCACGAGCCAGCGCCGTTGGAACTTCCAGCCCCAGTGCGAGCGCTTGAGCGTCCGGCAATAGGGGAGGACGACGTAGCTGCGGCCCTCGATCTGGCCCGTGTCGAGCGGCTTGAGGATGACAGAGCCCAGCGCGGAGCCCAGCATGGTGCGGGCCTGCTCGGCTCGCTCGACGCCCCGGGCGACCATGGCAGGCGAGCGGTCGCTGGCGCAGAGTACCACGGCGACGCTCTTGCCGCGTGCGTTGACGACGCAGGCCTTGGTCGTGGAGTCCGCGACGTCGCCTCGGCCGCCCATGACGGCCAAAGCGCGGATGCCGCCCAGGCGAGGGCCCAGCGGCTCGAGCGTCGACCGCATCGCGCTCCAGAGTCGATCCGGGGCGAGCGGGGGCCCGGCAATCACATTGGCGAGGGCGGTTGTCAAGGCACTCCCAGGGCACCGGGGCCGGGCACGCTTTCGCGCTCTCTGAACCGGGCCTTAACATATCGGCCTCCGGGTGGATGGCGACTAGCGGATTGAATCCCAGGCGTCGAGGATCCGGGCTTTTCGGACCTGAACGGGGATCGACCATGAGCGGACCGGCGGTCAGAATCGCGATGTGGTCGGGGCCCAGGAACATCTCCACCGCCCTGATGCGGTCGTTTGCGGCACGCAGCGACTGCTTTGTGACCGACGAGCCGCTCTACGCCCATTACCTCAGGCAAACCGGGGCCGAGCATCCGGCCAGTGAGCAGGTGATCGCGGCCCATGACCCGGACTGGCGGCGTGTGGCCGGCTATTTGACCGGTCCGACGCCCCGCGGGCGCAGCGTGTGGTACCAGAAGCACATGACCCATCATCTCGCGGGGCTGGTTCCGGCGCGGGACTGGGAATGGATCCTGGCGTTGACCAGCGCGATGCTGATCCGCGATCCGGCGGAGATGATCACGTCGTACATCAAGGTGATGCCCAACCCGACACCCTCGGACCTGGGGCTGCCGCAGCAGGTCGCGCTCTTCGAGTGGCTCGCGCCCCGGACGGGGCGGACGCCGGCGGTGGTGGACTCACGCGACGTGCTGGAGAACCCGCGCGGCGTGCTTGCCGCGCTGTGCGGGCGCCTGGGGATCGGCTTCGATGAGCGGATGCTGCGGTGGGAGCCGGGGCCGCGGGCCACCGATGGGGTGTGGGGGCCGTGGTGGTACCACGCGGTCTATCGGTCGACTGGGTTTGGGGCGTATGCGCCCAAGGCTGAGCCGGTGCCGCCGTCGCTGGCGGGCGTGCTGGAGGAGTGCCGGGGGCTGTACGAGACGCTGGCGAGGCTGAGGGTGCGGGCGGAGTAAGAACTTGGGGCGGGCGCGGACGGCAAAACGACACCAATGAGGCTCGCCCCGCGGCAGACTCGCAAGCGCGATGTGATCGAGGACGGGGACCGGCACCAGTACCCCCACCGGCGCCGCGTGCGCGCTGTCGTGGCGCGGCGGGCGCCTACGCCGCGCCAGCGTATGGCTCCATGCCGATCTCGTACCCGATGCCGCCCTCACCCAGCCCGAGGTAGCGCACCTCGGACGCGCACATGTCCAGGCCGGTCCGCGCCTCAGAAGTCGTCCAGGGAGTTGAGCACGGCCTCAAGGCCAGTGAGGAACCCGGCGGTCTCCGAGACGTTCGGCGGCATGCCCCGAACCAGTTCTGGCATGAAACGCAGTCTAAACCTCACCCGCATATTCCCAAAGTTCTGTAAGAAGATGCCGCGCACCGCACTGGGGATGGCGACGGCCTCCAGATCGTCAAACAGTTGCTCCAATCGCTCGGTGGTGTACAACGTCGGGTCGGCCACAATCGACTGACGGAATGGGGTGGTGACGGCGAGCAGATTCTCGAGCACCAAGCCGCGCTGCGTGACCGTGATGTTCGCCAGTTGAACTGGGATCAAGCGGCGGGATCCCGCGTTCCCCGCGTACGCGTCGGCGAGTGAGTCCGTGGCGGTCACAATCCAGCTCGGGAGCGCCCCGAACGCCCCGGAGTCCCCGCTCGCCAATCGCTCCCAGAAGGTCTCGGGCAAGAGCACGCGAGAAGGGGTCAGCGCGAACGAGGCGTGGTAGTTGGCATCGCCCGCCACGAAATCCGCAGCTTCGCTGTCCGCGCAGTTGAAACGGTCCGCCCCGCCCTCGCCGAAGCACTGGTCGATGCCGGCGCCTCCCCACAGCGCGTCCGGCCCCTTGCCCCCGTTCAGCGTGTCCGCACCGTTGTGGCCCCACAGCTGATCCGCGCCATCGCCGCCGATCAGCGTGTCGTCACCGAGCCCGCCGACCAGAAAGTCCGCGCCCTTCGTCCCTCGAAGTGTGTCGTCGCCCTCCAGGCCAATGAGCACGTCATCTCCCTTGCCGCCGTCGAGCCGGTCGTTGCCCAATCCGCCTACCAGCGAATCGACCCCATTGCCGCCACGGAAGTCCATTTCCCCGGCTGGGAACGCGGCGGTCCCGTACATGATGTCGTTCCCGTTTCCGCCCAGGACCCGGATGTTCATTCCATCCCCGAACGCGGGACGTGGCACGCCGATCACGGAGAATGAGTCGGCGCCAGAGCGCAGGTCCACGATGACCCGCGCGACCCCATTGAAGGACGTCCCGTCCGGAACGCCCGGCACTCCAAACACGATGACGGCACCGCCAGCGAAGACCTGCTGGGGCTCGATCCGAATCGAGTCCCCGTCCGGGCTGCCGGTGATCACCAGAACTCCCAAGGAGTTCACCA
Organism: uncultured Phycisphaeraceae bacterium; assembly: GCA_964533405.1. GTDB lineage: Bacteria > Planctomycetota > Phycisphaerae > Phycisphaerales > UBA1924 > JACKHA01. The sequence goes on from CAZHKB010000265.1 coordinate 3,142, forward strand.
CGGCCGAGAGCACCGTCCGGGCCTCCAGGGGTTCACACACGGGCCGATGGGCGAAGTGAGCGATCGACCTTGCCCGACATGAACCGTGCGACCGCCGGCCCCATCGCACCTTGAAATCATGGAGGATTGACATGACCAACTCCTCTCGATGTCGGGCGCCCCCGCGCCTGACCAGACGTGGGGCGGGTTCAAGGGTACCAGCCCATGCCATGGAGTGCAAGCATCCAACGCCGCATGCGATCGCACCGCAATGGGGCGGCCCCGTGCCTGCCACCCGATGACTTGCAACCTGGCGCCTCGGGTCCTTGGGCGGGGTGGTGCCAACCTTGAACCCTGCCATCGACCCACGGAGTCGTCGGACCAACTCGCTGCGATCCGCCGCGGCCTGGACCACTCCAACCCCACCCACCAGTCGCCCCGGACCTGAGACCACACGACCGGCACCGACGACAACTCGGGCGGGGTGGCGCCGCCCGACCGACGATGATGGCGGGTCGTCGCCCGCTTCGAGGACGCCGCCGACCCGATCAACCCCTTCGAGCAGGTGGTGACAGCCCCACCGCGCGGACCACCACGCGGGGCTTGCCAGCGTCCCCATCCGGACGGAGTGCGATCGGTCGAAGTTCATAAAAACCTGACAAATGACCTTGACAGGCGTTTCCAAATACCATACCGTATCCGTATGGGCCTTGAACCACCCACAACCGACCCTGGCCACGCCCTGCTGGCCCCCGTTCTCGCCGCGCTCGCGGCCGACCTGGGCACGACCACCACCCAGCTCGCCGAGTTGCTCGCCTCACCAGAACTCACCGTCAAACTCGCCGCCATCATCACCAATCTCGAAGCCCTCGAACACCTCCGCGCCCTGGCCGCTCGCGCCCCCGCCACGGCCGCCTGCCGCTCCCTGCTCAACACCGACAACCCCGTCGAGCAGCGCCGCGTCGCGGCCACCCTCCTCCGAGCCCCCATCCACGCCGCACGCCCCCACTGGCGAACGCGAAGCGCCAGCGAGCCGTTGGATCTG
>CAZHKB010000266.1:0-4162 GCA_964533405.1 uncultured Phycisphaeraceae bacterium
GGGGGAATTGGCTCGAGATTGAAACTGCAGTTGATGACGCGGACCGACGCGTAGACGGGATTGGTCGCGATCTCTTCCAGCGCCAGCGTGACCCGCGCGTAGTTCGCTTCAAGCGGCGTGGGCGGAGCGAAAGTGCCGGAATTGAGTGCGCGGATAGACACTAACTTGCAGTGCTGGTCGATCCCCTTCATGCCGATGCCATTGTCCGCCACCGCACCGATGATCGACGCCACGAACGTGCCGTGGCCGAAGTTGTCCGTGGCGGGCATAAAGTCGCAGGGCGTGGTCAGCTCGCTCGGGCAGCAGGGATTGGCGTAGTTGTCGTTGCCGGGACAGTTGTACGCGAGGCCCGGCAGGAATCGATCGGGGTCGAAATCCGGGTTGCAGTCCTCGATCCCGCTGTCGATGATCGCGACCGCGACCTGGCTGCTGCCGGTCGTGCGCTGCCACGCCGGCAGCAGGTTGATGTCGATGCCCGCGACGGCGGTCTGGCTCCAGCACAAATGCGACAGCAGGTGCGTGGGCCGCAGATCACGCCAGAAGTTGAGATCGACAACGGTCTGCCCGCCCGGGTTGTACAGCCCCCACTGCCGGCAGAACGTCGGATCGTCGGGATGACCCGCGGGCGGCGGACTGCGGCAGTTGCCCTGAATCTGGTTGGTCGGGAACGCCTGGTTGCAGTGATTCGACGTGTAGTTGTTGAGCGGCGGGCAGGGATTGGTCGGTTGCCTGCCCAGCGCGTCCCCGCCGACGTTGCGCTCCGCCGCCTTGACCTCCGGCCAAGCCTTGATCCACTGGCACAGTGCCTCTTCAAGCCCCGGCCATCCCGGAGCCAGAATCGGAATGGGTGATGACGCCAGAATCATGCCGCTCATGGCACCTTGGCCCAGAACGCGGAAGCCGTTCTCACGCAGTCGCTGGGCGATGGCGTTCGAGTCGAACGGGTCGTGCGGAGAGACAACGATCTCGCCGGGAACGTATCTGACCTCGGGCGGCTCAGGCTCCGGGTCGGGGCGAGGCTGACGCGCCCAAGCCGGGCTGCTGGCCGACACGACTCCGCCCGCGAGCGCGACCATCATCAGCCGCCCAGCCGCCCAGCCGCCTTCTTCGTCCGATTTGGCATCGCATCACCCATGTGCCCCGGCGCGGCAACTCAGCCAAGTAGACCACACGAACAAGCGTCCGTCAAGCAAACATTCGGTGAAGTTATACGCCGGTGAGCGGCTCGATTGCGTTTCGTCAACGTCTTCAACGACGAGCGATTCCCGCCTCACAATCGGGCTTCCTGTCAACACACCGAATGCCCGTCCCTCGCCACCTCCGCCCCCCAACCCGATACCCTCATGCATGACTCGACGCCGCCCACATGCCAGGATCGCTCGGGCCTTTGCCCTCCTCGCCCTGGCAACCGGGCACGCATGTGCCCAACCCGACCCCTTCGGCCCCAGCCAGCCCCCGCCCGCGGACCCGTTCGCCGCTCCGGGAGCGACCCAGCCCGAAGCCCCCGAACCGGTCGTTGTCTCACCGCCCGAACCAACCCTGGCCGAGATCGAGGCTCTGGTGCCCCAGATCCGCCTGGGCGCCAAGGCCGAACGCCTCCGCCGACGCCAGACCACCATCCCCATCGTCGTCCTCGTTCCCGACGGCGCCTCCTACGCCCGCGCCATCGCCGCCTGGACCCCGCTGGTCCGCTTCCCCGTGCTCATCGAAGACGGAAGCGCGTCGGCCAGAGAAGACATCGCCCGCTTCATCCGGGGGTTCCAGCCCCAGCAGATCGTCCGCTGGTCCGCCGCCGACGCACCCGTCGCCGATACCCCCGCCGCGATCGAGAACCTGACCAGCGACACGCTCCGCGCCGTCTGGCCCCACGGGACGCCCGAAGCACCCACCATCTTCGACGCCGTCCGCGCCGTCGCCGATGTCGAAACGCCGGGCGTCGTCATCGGCGTCCGCGGCGACCCGGCCTGGACCGCCGCCCTCGCGCTGGCCGCCGGTCGAGGCCTACCCATCGTCTGGATTGACGCACGTCAGAACATCGACGATGCACTCTCCAAACCCGAGAGCGACGCCATGTGCGCCGCCGTCGAGCAGGCTCTGACCGATCGCGGCCTCATGTGGGCGACCCTGGGCGATGGCGTGGACTCGCTCGCCCTGTGCGCCAGCACGCCCGTCCGCACCAGCACCGCCACCAACGGCGAGTGGATCGCCACCACCGACCGTCTCGGCCGTTTCTCCGACAGCGAGCGCAACCGCTGGGCCTGGGCCAGCCAGGTCCACGGCAGCGAGCCACAGGCCGCGTACCGCGCCATGTGCGCCCTGTTCCTGGGGTATCCGACCGCGTGGTTCTTCGACGGCTACCCGGATGGGCAGCCGTGGAGCTCGTACGCCCTGCGCTTCGCCGCCCAGGTGCTCGACTCGCCGGACATTCAGATCACCCTCACCGAGCGCCCGAACAACGGCTTGCAGGCCTGGCGCCTCATCACATTGAAGCCCCTGACCGCCTCCCTGCTCATGGTCAACACCAAGGGCATGCGCCAGTTCTTCGAGCTCACCGACGGCACGCTGTGGTGCGGCGACATCCCCGCGCTCCACAACCCCGCGATTCTCTACTTCATCCACTCCTGGTCCGCCTTCCAGCCCGGCGACCGCGACACGGTCGCCGGCCGCTGGTTCGAGCGGGGCGTCTACGCCTACTGCGGCTCGGTGCAGGAGCCGTACCTGTCGGCCTTCGTGCCGCCCATCGCCATCGCCAGCCGCCTGAAGGTCGGCGCGCCGTGGGCCGTCGCCTGCCGCAGCGATGAGTCCGCGCCCTGGCGGGTGGCGATGTTCGGCGACCCGCTGATCGTGCTGGGCCCAGCCCAAGCCCGCACCGACGAGGCCCTCCCGCTGGAAGGCGCGACCGCCGTCGAGGACGCGATGCGGACAGCCGTCCGCGCCGGCGACATGGTCCAGGCCGTCAACCAACTCGTCCTTCTCGGACGCGACGCCGACGCGGCCCGCCTGGTCTCCCGCCTCCGGGCCGAGGCCCCGGCCCGCATGACGCCCGACCTGGCGGCGGCGGCTCTTGGCCCGCTCTTCCGCACCGCCAGCCACCGCGAGTTCCAGACGCTGTACCCGACCTTGGACACCGACGCGGCCCGCGACCCGGCCAACGTCGACCTGCTCTGGCTCTCGTGCCGGGCCTCGCTGCCCCACGACGGGGCGATCATGGGCCTGCTCCGCCCGCACATCCGGAGCGGGCAGCAGACCGCCGACACCACCGACCTGGCCCTCCTGGGCACCGCCTCGGGCCAGCGGGAGCAGGCGATCAGCATGTTGACCGAGTACCGCCGGACCAAGACCGACTCGGTCAGCGACCTGCGGATCATCGACCGGGCCATGGAGATCATCCGGGGCGTGCGGTAGCGCAGGAATCGACCGTCTCCCCTGAAGCGGGGGGTAATCCGCTGCATCGCGCCCCTGTCCAAACACGGCACGCCCGAGAGTCTCAAGGATGGTTGGAGGGCGGTCGATGACCACCGGGAATCCCCCCTACCTCTCGCGGGAGCGTTGACCCATGCCAGCCAGCCGATCACGGACCGAGCGGTGGCGCGAGTGCCTCGACCAGATCCTGCAACGGCAGGGCGGCATCGAGCTGACGCTGCCTGTGGAGCAGGCGGGCCTGAGCCATGAGCCCGGGGCGTCGGGCAAGAACCTGCTGTGGCGCTGCCGCCTGCTGCGCCTGTCGGACACGGAGATGGTGATCGAGCGTCCCTGCGCGTTGGGACAAACGATCGACCTGGCCGACGGGATCGAGCTGATCTGCGTGATGGCGATCGGGCAGAACCGGTGGACATTCGCCACGCGGACGCTGGGGCATGTGAGCCTGGGGACGGGCGGCCGCCCGATCATGGGCCTGCGGCTGCTGATGCCCAGCGAGGTCGAGCGGTGCCGCCGGCGCGAGCATGACCGCTACGCGACGGGCGATCTGGCGATGCCGCCGGTGCAGGGCTGGCCCGTGCTGGAGCCCGCATCGGTCGTGGCGGCCGAGGTGGCGTGCCAGGCCCAGATCAACGAGGCAAGGCGTGCGATCGAGAGCGGACGGGCGATCGAGCGGCAGGGCGTGGTGCTGCCCGAGGTCGGGCCGATGTTCACGGCCCAGGTGGTCAACGTGGGCGGGGGC
>CAZHKB010000267.1:0-4160 GCA_964533405.1 uncultured Phycisphaeraceae bacterium
ACCGCGACGCCCTCCTCCACCTCGATGCCGACCCCACCGCCGCGCCGCCCGATCCACACCCCCAACCCCACGGGTCGGGCCCGTGGGCCGACCCCACGTCCCGCGCGCCACAGCCGATCCCCACCGACTAGCCCACCCCGTGCCACCAGCCGCGGCCCTGAGCGCCTGGTCACTCCCCCTCCCACCAATCTCGTCCTCTCCCAGACGCGAACCCGCGTGACGATGCCGCGCGCACACATATCGCCACCCTCGCACTCGCCCCTCACCCCTCACCCCTCGCCCAACGGTTAGACTCAACACCGTGCCCGGCGACACCCCCCTCATCACCGCCTACCTCGCCGACCGCCATGTGCCGTGCCCGGCCTGCGGATATGACCTTCCGGCTCCGCCAAGCGCGGGTGAGACTGTCGCGTGCCCCGAGTGCGGCGGGCGATGGACGATGGGACTGGTGCGTCCCGGAATCTCCCGAGCGCACCGCCTCTTGCTCATCGCGGTGCTGGCGTTTCTCGCCGCCGCGGCCACCACCGCCGCCACGCGGCGCTTGATCGTGGTCTACGAAACCTTCGTCGGGCCCCAGGTCGTGTTCGTCCGTGCGACGCCGGGCGGACCCGCATCGTCGATAAGCATCAGTGCCAACGCAACCCCGGCACAGATCCAGCGGGCGGTTGGTGGCGGCACGCCCACTTGGGGTTGGTCATCCGTGCCGGGGACCAGTTGGGTGTCCTTGGGACTGTTCTCAATGATGCCTGCGGCGGCGTGGCTCGCGCTCGCGCTGGTGGTGTGGCGCCCGCAGATCACACAGCGTTGGCTCGTGAATCTGACCGCGATCATTCTGGCGGCGATGACCGCCGTCGCGGTGGTTGAGGTTGTGGTCGTGGCCAGGGATGTGATGCGACGAACGTAGGCTGCGCGCGGCGCACATCTTCGTGGGTTCAGTTGATCCCAGACCTCGTACGCCCCGTAGAGTGGTATGGAAATCCGACCGATAACAGGGCAGGAGGCCCACATGCCGCGCACCTCAACCGACCTCTCTCCAGAACTCCTCGCACACATGAAGCGCATCAAGGCCAAGGCCGTCGAGTACGGCCTCGACTTCTTCGAGGTCATCTACGAGGTTCTCGACTTCGAGACCATGAACCAGATCGCCTCCTACGGCGGCTTCCCCGTCCGCTATCCCCACTGGCGATGGGGCATGGAGTTCGAGAAACTCTCCAAACGCGACGCCTACGGCATGGGCCGCATCTACGAGATGGTCATCAACAACGACCCCGTCTACGCCTACCTCCAGGAATCAAACTCCATCACCGACCAGAAACTCGTCATGGCCCACGTCTATGGCCACGCCGACTTCTTCAAGAACAACTTCTGGTTCTCCAAAACCAACCGCAAGATGATGGACGAGATGGCCAACCACGCCACCCGCATCCGTCGCCACGCCGAACGCCATGGACTCGAAACCATCGAGCGCTTCCTCGACGCCTGTCTCTCCCTCGAGCACCTCATCGACCCCCACTCCGTCTTCGTCCAGCGCGAGGAGCGAATCCAGAGCGCCGAGTCCCGCGGCACAGGCCGCGGCGGCGGCATGCTCCACGACCCCTCCGACGACTCCGACGGCCCCCGCAGCACAACCCCCGGCGGCGGTGATGGACGCTTCAAGCCCCAGAAACTCCCCGCCAAAGACTACATGGACCCCTTCATCAACCCGGAGTCCGAACTCCGCCGCCAGCGCGAGGAGCACGAGGCCCAGGCCAAGGCCGAGCGCGGCGCGTTCCCCCGCAAGCCCACCCGCGACGTCCTGCTCTTCCTGCTCCGCTACGCCCCCCTCGAGGAGTGGCAGCAGGACATCCTGGGCATCATCCGCGACGAGGCCTACTACTTCGCCCCCCAGGCCCAGACCAAGATCATGAACGAGGGCTGGGCCACCTACTGGCACTCCAAACTCATGACCGAGCACTTCCTGGAATCCAGCGAGATCATCGACTACGCCGAGCAGCACTCGGGCGTCGTCCACATGCCCGCCGGCGGCTTCAACCCCTACAAGATCGGCGTCGAGATGTTCAAGGACATCGAACGCCGCTGGAACCGCGGGCAGCACGGCCCGGACTGGGACCGCATCGACGACATCGGCGCCAAGGACCGCTTCGACGACAAGTCCATGAAGGGCCGCGAGAAGATATTCGACGTCCGCAAGATCTACAACGACGTCAACTTCGTCGACGAGTTCATGACCCAGGAGTTCGTCGACCGCCACAAGATGTACCACTTCCGCAAGGACCCCCAGACCGGCGAGATCAAGATCGTCTCCCGCGACCTCCAGCGCATCAAGCAGACCCTGCTCTACCAGATCACCAACATGGGCCAGCCGTTCATCTACGTGGTGGACGCCAACTACCTCAACCGCGGCGAACTCTACCTGGCCCACCAGTGGTCGGGCCTGGAGGTCGAGGCCGCCAAGGCCGTCCAGGTCCTCCGCCACCTCCGATTGATCTGGGGCCGCCCCTGCCACCTCCAGATGCGCTTCAACGACGAGATGTGGCTGATCTCGATGCTCGACGCCGAGGGCGAGCCCAAGAAGCAGAAAGTCGCCGAGGACACGCCCCGCCCCGCCCACATCGTGGTCTGAAGCCAGCCGGGGCGTCCCCGCCCCGACCTATCCACAGAGTCCGCTCTTTGACAACACGATGCCCTCAGCCGTCCTCGCCACGCTGAGCTGGCAGGCCCACGTTCGGATCCGACCTCACCCCTTGGCGAGCGGCCCCGTGTCGTCGCCCTCACCCTCCTCCGCCTCGTCCAAGTCATCGTCGCCCTCGTCATCCTCGTCATCCTCGTCATCGAACCCCTCGTCGTCCTCGTCCTCATCGATGGGCGGCAGGGCGCGGTCGTTCCAGTAGCGCGGGTCGCCCAGCACATGGCGGGCCGCGTTCTTGTCGGTCTTCAGGTCGGTGTGGGGCAGCGTGGCGAGGTCGTGGGCCGCGAACAGCCCGTCGAACTCGATCCGCCCCTCGTAGTCGGTCGGGATCAGCACGCCGTCGAAGTAGACGTACTCCTTGCCCTCCTCGATGTCGACCAGCATCTCCTCGATGGACTCGCAGCAGCCGTCGATGAAGTCGCGGTCCTTCATGAGTTCCGGCGGGATGTCGCGCTTCTTGAGGTCCTTGAGCACGAAGTCGCGCAGTTTCATGTCGACGCGGATCGCCTTGCCGAAGGTGAACGCCTTGCCGCAGGAGTGGCACTGGCACTGCCAGCCCGAGCCGTCCCACGGGGTTTCGGACTGGTCTGGAACGGCCAAGAGCGAGTTGCTGCACCGGCAGGAAGCGGTGTTGTCGGAGTCGGAGCGTTTGAGGTGGAGCATCGTGGGTCTCGGAAGGGGGTGACAAGGTCGCGCGATGGTATGCGGGCGGCCTCGAATCCGCCCCCCGGGTCCTCAAGGTGAGCCGCCGCCCGATCACCTGAGCCTCAGCCGATCGCGCCCGCGGTCTCGTCGAGCAGCGCGGTGGCCGAGGCGCTGGACCGGGCCTCGGCGATGAGGCGCATGATGGGTTCGGTGTTGCTGGCGCGGATGTGGACCCATGCGGGGCCGTCGGAGAGCTCGAGGTCGATGCGGACGCCGTCCTGCGTGTCGGCGCGGGCGCCGCCGCGATGGCCCGGGCCCGTGGTGAAGTGGCGGAGGGCGGCGTCGCACGCGGGACGGGCCGCGCCCTTGCTTGGGATGTCGAGCTTGCGCTTCTCGATGGCGTAGGGCGGGATCTCGGCGATGAGTTGCTGGAGCGACTTGCCGGTGAGGGCCATGAGGGCGAGCACGAGGCCCATGGAGCCGAGGCTGTCGCGGACGTAGGTGACGGCGGGCCAGATCACGCCGCCGTTGCCCTCGCCGCCGATGGGGGCGTGGTGCCGCTTCATGGCGGCGACGACGTTGGCCTCGCCGACCGCGGTCCGCACCACCCGCGCGCCGGAGGCGGCGGCGATGTCGTCGATCATGCGGCTGGTTGAGAGATTGGCGGCCAAGGTGGGCCGGCTCTCCGAGCCGGCGACGGGCCCGAACGATCCCGGGCGATCAGACCTGCCCAACTCGAGCACCGCCCGCGTCGCCAGGGCCAGCGTGTACTCCTCGCCGATGTAGGAGCCGTCGGCAGCGAGCAGTGCGAGGCGGTCGGCGTCGG
>CAZHKB010000268.1:0-4104 GCA_964533405.1 uncultured Phycisphaeraceae bacterium
GGTGGGGTTCCCAAACCGGGCGGGCTGGGGCGGGGTTGCCGAGCGATTCATCGACGTGGCGATGGTCGCTAGTCTCGTACTTGTGCTCGCTGCGGGCCTGAAAGACGGGGGAGAGGTAGAGGATGGTAACGCCCAGGTCCTTGAGTTCGTCCAGGCGTGCGACTACGCCCTGCAGGTCGCCGCCATAGCGGCGGAAGGGGATGACCGAGGCGAGCGCGGAGCGGGAGCCGAAGACTCGGCTCTCGCGGTCCCACGCGACGGCGGCGGCCCGCGCCGATTCGAGTTCCCGCACCGACGTGGAGTAGAAGTCGGAGTTCCAGTCGGGCTTGAACGCCCCGGGTGTTGCCGGGTCGTTGACAGGATTGCCGTTGGCGAAGCGCTCCGGGAAGACCTGATACCACACGCCCCCTTGGGCCCAGTTGGGCACGGGGAGTGGATCGAGCGCGGATGGGCAGGTGGTGGTGGGGGTCGGTTGGCCGGCGAGTGCGAGGAGGAACCAGAGTGGGGCCGAGGGGAGCATCGCGGCAGAGTAGCGGCGTGCGTGCGGGCGGCAACCGCGCCCTCGACAGCCGGCTGCATGTCTATGCACCCGTGGCCCGGTTTGGGGCGTAGACTCAGATTGACGCGCGGTGCACGAATCTCTAGTCTGGCAAGGTCCGGCGTCTGCGGGCTGAGGTCCCCCGGCCTGCCTGCGCCCGCGTCTGGAGCGAACTGCCGTGAATACTGCCTGTGCGAGGCCTCAGTCCCGTCCGCGCCGTGCCGCCCGTGGTCGGGGCTTCACGCTGATCGAGTTGCTGGTGGTGATCGCGATCATCGCGCTGCTGATCGGAATCCTGCTGCCGGCGCTGGGCAAGGCGCGGAGCGCGGCCCAGCGGGTCAAGTGCCTCTCCAACTGCCGGCAGATGGGCCTCGTGTTCACGCTGTACTCCAAGGATGAGAACGACTGGTTCCCGCTGATTCCGCATCCGACCTTTCAGGCGAGGAACCTGTGGGCTGGTCGCGTCGCGGTGGGCGGCGCTCCGATGGGGACGCGGACGCTCGACCAGCAGTATGTGGCAGGCGGCCTTGCCGGGTTCTTTAGCCTGTACCAGCTCGGAGATGGTCCGGCGGCGACCTCGCCCGACGCGGGTTACACGTCGCTGGGCCCCGACAACCAGTTCTATCCGCGCGAGAATGGCCAGGCATTCGAGAAGGTCACGTCGCCCGTGATGACGCCTTACATGGATGGGCGGTACGACGTCCTGGTGTCGCCAGCGGATTCGGAGGATCGGTACTACGGGCGTCCCGCGTCGGCGGTCTATGCGACGAACTATCGCCAGGCGCAGGTCAAGTTCACACGCGTGCCGCGCAACGAGTTTGACGTCGTCGCGTACAACATCAGCTACATGTACTACGCGGGGTTCAAGACCGACGACAACGCGCTGATCAGTCCCGCGCCGGTGTGGGGCAATGAGACGGACGGGCCGGACATCAGCACGCAGGCGTTCTACCGGAGCAATGGCAACGCCACACTGGCCAACACTGAGCCCGGGTTCTACGCCCCGACGGATGCGTATGGCAAGGCCGGCGGCAACTGGGTGTTCACTGATGGGCACGCGGAGTTCGTGCGGGGCAACATCGAGGCGACGTTCTTCCAGGGCGGGGGGACCAACCCGCAGAACATCAACTTGGTGAATCCGTATCGGAGTTTCGGGATTCAGGCGGTGGATTGACGCTTGCTGGTGAGCGCAAAGGCTTGATCGGCATGGCTGCTCCGAGCGGCAACCATGCCGCCCCGCTCACCGCCTCAGCTCCGTCTTGAGCGAGATGAGTCGCCGCAGCGTGGCTCCGTCGCGCAGCGCACACGCTGCCGCGCGCGGCGCGGGCGAAACAAAGCCCGCCAGGCCGCCGCGAAGCGTCGCCCAGTGGCGTGAAACGCTCGCCCCCGCCAGTCGGTGTGCCCAAGCCCAGCCCATCAGCGACGGCCAAACCCAGCCCGGGAATCGGGCGTGGCGGCGGCACATCCAGCACCAGTTCCGGGTGGAGAGCGTGAACCAGCGGACACGGCGGACGGCGATGTGCGGGCTGTCGTGCAGGGCACGCCACGCGGGGTTGTACGCGATGTCGAGGCCCGAGCCGAGCAGTTTCAGGGCCAGGTCGGTGTCGTTGCGATAAAGGAAGAAGCGCTCCTCATAGCCGCCGACGGCGTTCCAGGCGTCGCGCTGGACGAGGTTGGCGCAGCGGAGGTCGGGCCAGTTCCGGGTGAGATCGCGGACCCGGTCGAACGGCCACTCGAGCTGGCCTGTGCGCGGGTGGACGGGCTGGAGCATGATGGCGGCGGCGTCGGGCGTCGATTCGAGGTAGCCCAGGGCGTGGGTCAGGCTGTCGCCCTCGGGCCAGGCGTCGTCGTCGAGGATCAGGAGGTAGGCGCCGGTGGCCTGCTCGGCCCCGCGGTTGAAGCCGGCGACGCCCGAGTTGGTGCTCAGCGTGATGAGCCGGCAGTGGGGGAAGTGTTGGCGGAGCATGTCGCCGGGGGCGTCGGTCGAGGCGTTGTCGACGACGATAATCTCGGCCAGGCCTTGCCAGTCGGGGGAGCCTGTGCGGGCGGAGGCGAGGCGGGTGAGCGCGGCGGCGACCTCGACGAGCGTGCGCTCAAGGGCGTCTCGGCGGTTGTAGACCAGGATGATGATGGAGAGCAGCGGGGCCATTCAGTTCGGAGGGTAGACAAAGGGTGCCACCAGTCCGCCGCGGCTTTGGGCGGCGCGACGGGTGCCGACCACGCCAAGGCTTCCGCGCGGCGACGTTCGCACCAGTCGCGCCCCAGAGCGGGCGGACTGGCGGCACCCGGGATGAGTTGCGCTCGCGATCGCAGTTTTCGAGGGCTACTGCAGGATCAGCATCTCGTAGTAGGTGGGCAGCGGCCAGATGTCGTCGGGCACGCGGCGCTCGAGCTCGTCGATGGCGGCGCGGAGGTCGGTGGCGGCGGTGAGGACCTTGTCGCGCATGTACTTGGCGTGCTGGATGGGCGCGGCGTGGTCGTGCTGGTCGAGGGCGGCCTCGACGCGACCGATGCCCCGCCGGACCTTGGCGACGAGCTCGGCGACCTCGTCGAGCAGGGCACGGATCTCGGTGCAGTCGGCGTCGGCACCCTCGCTGGCGGCGACGGCCTCGGCCAGTTCCGCCTGCGTCCGAATGCCCGCGGGCAGGACCTGGCGGTTGGCCATCATCAGGAGCGTGCGGGCCTCGATCTCGGCCTGCTTGATGTACTTCTCGATGAAGATGTGGGTCCGCATGTCGACCTCGACCTTGCTCAGGATCCCGAGGGTCTTGAACAGGTCCACGTTCTTCTTCGCGGACAGCACGGGCAGGGCGTCCACGGTGTTGCGGTAGTTAGGCAATCCCCGATCGTGCTCGGCCTCCTTGTGCCAGGCGGCGTCGTACCCGTCGCCGTTGAAGACGACCCGCTTGTGCTTCTTGATGATGGCCTGGAGGAGCGACTTGCAGGCGGCCTGGACCTTGGCCTCGGTGCGGTTGGTTCCGAGCGCCTTCTCGAGGGTGTCGGCGATCTGGCGGATCGAATCGGCCACGATCGCGTTCATGACGGTGGTGGGCCACGCGACGGCGGCCGACGAGCCGACGGCCCGGAACTCGAACTTGTTGCCAGTGAAGGCGAAGGGGCTGGTGCGGTTGCGGTCGCCCGAGTGACGCGGGATCTGGGGCAGCGTGCGGGCGCCCAGCTCGAGCTTGCCGCCCTTCATGGTCTTCTTCATGTGCCCGGTCTCGATCTGCTCGATGATGTCGGTGAGCATGTCGCCCAGGAAGATGGAGATGATGGCCGGGGGTGCCTCGTTGGCGCCCAGGCGATGGTCGTTGCCGATGCTGGCGACGCTGGAGCGGAGCAGGTCGGCGTGCATGTCCACGCCCTGGATGACGGCGCACAGGAAGGTGAGGAAGGTGAGGTTGCTGTGGGCCTCGTCGCGCGGGTCCAGCAGGTTGACGCCGGTGTCGGTGGCCATCGACCAGTTGAGGTGCTTGCCCGAGCCGTTGACGCCGGCGAAGGGCTTCTCGTGGAGCAGGCAGGCCAGGCCACGCTCGGCCCCGACGCGGCGCAGGACCTCCATCACC
>CAZHKB010000269.1:0-4099 GCA_964533405.1 uncultured Phycisphaeraceae bacterium
GCCGCGGGGCGGGGCGAGGGAGATGGGGGCGGCGGAGTTCCGGGATCGGTTCGATCTCACTAGAATGCCGCGAGAGTCGGTCGTGATGACCCCGGAGGATGAGCAGTGGCTAGCGGATCGCTCCCAGTGACGCTTGGTGTGGTGGCGGTGATGGCGGTCGCGGTGGGCGCGGCGGTCATGTTTTCGGGGACGGGGTGCGAGAAGGACCAGGACGCGATGGTGCAGACGGTGACCATCGAGGGACGGGCGTTCCACCTGGAACTCGCGCTGGACAACCCGGTGCGGTTCAAGGGCTTGTCGGATCGCACGAGCATCGAAGCGGACGGGGGAATGCTGTTCGTGTTTCCGCGGTCCGCGCCGTTGAACTTCGTGATGAGGGACTGCACGATCCCGATCGACATCATCTTCCTGGATGGGTCGGGGCGGGTGACGGCGACGCACCCGATGCTGCCCGAGGAGCCGCAGGGGGCGGCGGAGACCGACGCGGCATATGACCTGCGGCTGCGGAAGTATTACAGCCGGTTCAACGCGCAGTTTGTGATCGAGCTGGCGGGGGGGACGCTGGAAACGATGAGCCTGGAGGAGGGAGAGCAGATCGCGCTGGATACGGAAGGCCTGAAGCGGCGGGCGCGGTAGGTCGATCAAGGCGATGCGTGCGGCCGGCTTCCGGGCCTGTTTTCGGGCGTCGGGGGGTGGCGATGCGCGGCCTCGGGAGCCTTGCCAATGGTCAGACCTCGCCTGGTTGTGCTGCACGCCCCGGAGTGCTCGGGCGAGGCGGATCGCGTGGCGCGTTCGCTGGCGCGGCATTGGCCGCTGGCGGGCAATGAGCCGGAGATCCAGACTGGGTTGATCGGTGGGGTGCGCGAGGAGGGGTTGGGGCCGGTGGTGTTTGTTCTCGGACCGGACGGGGCGGCACCGCACGAGAAGGAACTGAACAAGGCGTGGAACGCGCGGAGGCCGGCGGTGGTGCTGTGCCCGCGGGTGACGGGTGCGGAGCGGCAGCTGCGTGGGCGGGGGATGCTGGTGGAGGCGTTTGACTTTCCGCCGGCGGTGCTGGCGGGGGCGGTGTACTCGATGCTGGCGCGGCAGATCGTGGTGGATGAGTTGGCGCATGACCTGCGGGCGGCGACGGTGAGCAGCGGCGGGGTGGCGGGGGAGATCGAGCGGTTGCAGGATGAGATGCAGTTGGCGGCGAGCGTGCAGCGGGATTTGATGCCGCGGCGGCTGCCGGTGATCGAAGGGGTTGAGGTTGGCGTGGTGTTTCGGCCCGCGGGGTATGTGAGCGGGGACATCTACGACGTGGAGATGGTGGACGACCGGTGGCTGGCGTTCTTTGTCGCCGATGCGGTGGGGCACGGGGTGCCGGCGGCGCTGATGACGATGGTGATCAGCCAGAGTCTGAGGCGATTGGAGAGGCGGGAGGGCGGGGGGAGGATGATGCCGCCGGCGGATGTGCTGCGGGCGCTCAACGGGGAGCTGATCAAGAAGCAGCAGGATGCGCAGCGTTTCGCGACGGCGGTGTATGGGATTCTGGATACGAGGACGAATGAGTTGACGCTGGCGTCGGCGGGGCACCCATCGCCCTTGCTCTTGGCGCGGACGGGGGCGGGGCCGGTGGTGTCGCCGCTGGAGACGACCGGGCCGCTCTTGGGCATCTTTGACGATGCGCAGTTTGACCAGGTGTCGAGGCGGATGCTGCCGGGCGAGACGCTGCTGGTGTATTCGGATGGGTTCGAGACGGCGTTCCCGAGGCCGGGGGCGGAGAGCAGCCCGAAGAACCTGCCGAGCAACGTGTATGTGGGGCACCTGGCGTCGATGGTGGGCGGGGAGGGCGAGATGCTGGCGGACTCGCTGGCGCGGCTGGAGGGGCTGCTGGATTTGCAGAGCGGGTCGTTGCACCAGGCGGATGACATCACCGCGCTGGCGATCGCGGTTGGGAGGTCGGTGGGGAGTGCGGCGTTGCCTCTGGCGCGGGCGGCGTGATGGTGGCACGGCTTTGCAAGGCGTGTCCAAGGCGCAGCCCTGTGGAAGCGGACGGTTCCGGTGGTGTCGGAACGGGGCGTCGCCCGTTGCACGCCTTGCAAAGCCATGCCACCTCAATCCAGCAGCGACGGGCAAGGCCAGGTGCGGTTCTCGGTGCCGTCGTGGACGGCGAAGGAGCCTCCGGGCAGCAGGCAGGCCGAGCCGTACGCGCCGTCCTTGCGAAGGGCGTAGAAGGAAACGTTGAAGTTTGGGCGGCCACGCTCGTCGCGGTTGCGGCGTTCAAGGGTCTTGCTCGCGATGCGATGGAGGACGGCGAGGCAGGCTTCCGTGGGAGCTTTGCCCGACTCCATCTCGCGGACGATGTTGAACGAGGCGCAGTTGGCGATGACGGCCTCGCCCCGGCCGGTTGAGCCGGCGGCGCCCACGTCGTTGTCGACGTACATGCCCGCGCCCACGATGGGCGAATCGCCGACGCGGCCCGGGATCTTCCAGGAGAGGCCCGACGTGGTGGTGCAGGAGGCGAGGTTGGAGTCGGCGTTGACGGCGGAGCAGTTGATGGTGCCGGTGGTGGAGGGGATGGGCAGGGACTGGTAGAAGGTGTGGAGGTCGCGGGTTGGAGCACCCCGGGCGAATACCCGGGGCTCGGACGCGGGTGCGACCGGGGTGTTCAGGCCTGTGACCTGGAAGTCCATCTGCTCGGGGTCGAGCCAGTCGTCGGTGGGGCTGAGGCTGGATTTCCAGCGGAGCCAGGCCTGGCGGGATTCCTCGGTGAGCAGGTTCTCTTCGATGAACCCGTGGCGCAGGGCGAATCGTTTGGCGCCCTCGCCGACGAGGAGGATGTGGTCGGTGGTCTTGAGAACGAGCAGGGCGACCTGCGACGGGTTCTTGATGCCCTCCAGACAGGCGACGGCGCCGGCTTTGTGGGTTGGGCCGTGCATGACGGAGGCGTCGAGCTGGACGACGCCGTCTTCGTTGGGCAGGCCGCCGTAGCCGACGGAGTTGTCGTTGGGGTCGTTCTCGACGAGGGAGACGCCGGCGACGACGGCGTCGACGGGGTCGGCGCCTTGCTGCATGGTTTCGTAAGCGCGGGCGGTGGCGGTGATGCCGTTCCCGGAGGCGATGACGCATGGGCCGCGGTGGTTGGCCCAGCGGGTGAGGGCTTCGGGCTGGGGGATGAATGCGGCGGTGGGGTCGTCCCGGCGTGCGGCGGCGGCTCGGGCGGAAACGGCGGCCAGCGCGGCGGTGGCGGAGACGATGAAGGTGCGGCGGGTGTGGGGCATGGGGGTATTGTGGCACAAAGCGCGAGAGCTCGCCGTGGCCAGGACGCGGACCTTCCCGGCACCTCAGGTCCGGCGTCCCGGAGTGGTCTGGGCGAGGAGCCGGTGAGGGGTGTCCGTCCGGGGGCTTGCGCCGCCCGCCTCGTTTTGGGCGTGAGTAGCCTCGGCGAGACCGGGCGTGCGCCCTGGTTGGTGGGTGGCCGACCGCTGGCGCGATCGGTTCGGTTGGAGCATGGGTCACGCGCCCGCGGCGCGGACGGCGGCGTCGGCCAGGTCGAAGAAGGACTTTTTGGTGCCGTCGGCGGAGACGACGTGGGAGTCACGGTCCGGGGACATGGCATCGCACTCGGCGCGGGCGGAGGCGGTGTCGCCCGCGCCCAGGAAAGCGTGGACGCGGCCCAAGCGGGCCTTGGCGGTGGTCTGGCCAAACTCATGGGAAGCGCCGGCGACCTGTGCGATGCAGGCGCCCGGGAAGTCGGTCAGGACGTGGTTGAAGGCGATCAGGGCGTCGGCGTAGAGGTGCATTCGGAGGTAGCAGAGGCCGATGTTGCACTGGGCGTCGTCGGCCATGTCGCTCTTGCGGTCGGAGGCGAGAGCCTTGAAGGCGAAGATGGCGTCGAAGAGGAAACCGGACTGGGCCATGTCGAGGGCCTGGGCGAAGAGCTCGGGCGTCTTGGAGCCGGGCTTGCGGGCAACCTTTTTGGGGGTGTGGCGGGAGGCGGGGGTGCCTCGCGTATGCGCGCCGTGGCGGCTGGGCTTGGGCGCGGGGCGACCCTTGGCGCTGGACTTGGAGGCGGTGCGTGAGGCGGTCTTGGAGGCGGCCTTGGAGGCCTTGGGCT
>CAZHKB010000270.1:0-4095 GCA_964533405.1 uncultured Phycisphaeraceae bacterium
TGCCCACCCCACCCGTCCTGCTTCCCAGCGAGGAAGGCCGGACCGGCGTCCCTCGCTTCCCCATCGGCCCCTCGGCCCACCAGGTGGTCGCGATCGGTTATGAGGACGCCGCCAACTACGCCCGTGCCGAGGTCGAGGGCGTCCGACGATTCTTCAAACTCACCGGCATGTCCGCCGCCGTCCTGCTCGACGGCCAGATCGTCTGGCAGGAGGGCTTCGGCTACGCCGACGAGGCCGACCAGCGCCTCGTCACGCCAGCCACCCGCTTCCGCATCGGCTCCATCTCCAAGCCCATCACCGCGCTGGCGATGGCCACGCTGATCCAGAACGCCCGCCTCGACCCCGACGCCCCCATCCAGACCTACGTCCCCACCTTCCCCGAAAAGGACGGCGTCATCACCCCCCGCCTGCTCGTCGGCCACCTCTCGGGCATCCGCCACTACCAGCGCGGCGAGAACGACACCATCCGCCCACGCCGCTACGAGACCATGCAAGACGCCTTGTCGCGCTTCGCGGGCGACCCGCTGGTCTACCCCGCCGGCACGCAGTACTCCTACTCCACCTACGCCTACACGCTGCTCGGGGCCGCCATCGAGTCCGCCGCCGGCGAGCCCTTCCTCGACTACCTCCAGCACGCCGTGCTCGACCCCATCGGCATGCATGAGACCAGCGCCGACCGCAGCAACGGCCAGATCGAGAACCTGACCTCGTTCTATCACCGCGACCGAGAGAGCCGCGTCATCCCGGCCCCGCCCATCGACACCTCGTACAAGTGGGCCGGCGGCGGGCTGGTCTCCACCACCGCCGACCTGCTCCGCCTGGCCGCCGAGATGATGCAGCCCACCATCATCTCCGTTGAGCTGCGCGATGAGATGTGGACCGGCATGACGCTGGCGAGCGGCCAGCAGACCAAGTACGGCATGGGCTGGGCCTTGGACGTCAACGAGTTCGACCACCGCGTCGTCGCCCACTCCGGAGGCCAGGTCGGCTGCACCGCGTACCTCATGATCTACCCCGACCTCAACGCCGCCGCCGTCGTGCTCTGCAACGTCACCAACGCCGAGATGGGACGCGACCTCTGCATGGAGATCACCGCCCCCTTCCTCAAGGCCCGTGACACGGGCCAGGAAGCGCCGGCGCCCAAACCTCCCGCAGAAGCCGGATCGGCCCAGGGCGCCGAGCAACCCGCCGTCCAGCACGCCGTGCCGTAAGCGTCCGGTGTTTCCATCCTCAAGCGATTCGACCGCCCGCTTCGACTTCGCGCCAACCACCCCACCCGCTCAACGCCCCACCGGCATCAGCACCGCGAACGCCTCGGGCGCCTCGACATACCGCCTCCACACCCCGCCCGCCTGCACCGTGAGGATGCTCATCGGTGATGCCCCGGTGGCGCCCCCCTGCACCGTCGCCTGCGATCGCCCGATTGTCACCGCCTCCTCAACCAGCCCGGCCGAGCCCTCGACCTCCAGCATGACGCCAGGCGCGTACCCCAGCGGCGAAACCAGCGTGCTGGAATCCGCCGGGCCTGTCGTCAGCGTGTCGAGCATCACCGGGATCGCCGCCGCTTCCGCCGCTGTCGCCGCCCGCGCCCCCTCGGCCCCCGGACTCAGCACCGTCCATCCGTCCAGCGTCCGCTCATACCGCCACGCGCGCGATCCATCGAGGGTCCTGATCGTGAACCGCCGGATATCCGCCGTCGGCGTCTCCAGGCTCGTCCGCGCCAGGTACGCCTCGGCGTTGGTGTAAATCCGCGGCCCGTCGATCGGCAGCACCACATACACCGGCCCCATCGCCCGCCCGCCGCCGCTCTCGCCCAGGTGCCCGGAGAGTCTCGCAAAGACCTGCGTGCCATCCGCCGTCGCCGGCGCCCCGATGTCGATCCGCCACAGGTACGAGTCCGGCCCGCGCCCGCCGGACACCTCCATCGTCACCCGCGGCTCAACCAGCCCGGCCTGCGCAGGGTCGGTGTGGTCACGAAACGAAGCCACGGTCATCCGACCCAGCGCGTCGATCGAAGCCGCGACCGCCCCGGCCTCCGCACGCTCCACCACGGGCGACGTCAGCCCCCACCGCCCCTGCTGGCGGGCCACCTCGATCGTCGATCGCGCCCCGCTGCCCGCGGCCACTGGCGCCGAGATCACCAGACGCGACGGATCACGCGCCACGCCCGGCATCGCCCGCTCATCACGCCAGGGCAGGAGGCCGGTCTGCGCGAACACGGCGTGCAAGCGGTCGTCGGTCAGACCGGGGCGGTCTGCCCCCGCGGTGTTCGAGGAAACCGCCGCCCGACCGGCGACTGATCCCTCGGCGAAGAAGATCATCGCCCTGCCGGGCGACTCCGTCATGATCGCCAGCCCTGCAACCGGAGAAATCTCTCCGACCTCACGCGATGGCGTGAGCGTCGCGTCAGCCAGCATCCGCAGCCCGGCCCGCACCCTCGCCTCGTTCACCGGCCACGCGATCCGCGCATCTTCCGACGATCCCCATGCCGCGAGCCAGTGGCCGCTCGCGTCACGCACGACGGACTCGCTCATGGGCTCAGCATGGTGCGCGTTCATGCCGCGGGTCAGCCGCAGTTCCACAACTTCCTCGGGCCTGAACTCCGGGATCAGCGGCTCTGGCACCGCCGGCCGCGCCGGCGGAAACGCCACCAAGCCCGCCGCCACCACCGACAGCGCGACCATCACCAAAAAGTTCACCAGCAGCACGCGACGCGACATGCGGGCAGTGTATGGGATGGAGTGGCGCCGGGTGGCATGGTTCCGGCGTTGCGGAGCCATGCGTTGCGGCTCCGTCCTTCGTCACGGCTGCGCAGATCCGGAACCATGCCACCTCCGGAAAGAGCCCCGCGCGACCGGTGGGTCGCGCGGGGCGCATGATCTGGAGTGCGATTCTCGACTCGGTCAGCCTCAGCAGCCCTGGGCGAACTGCGACAGGTCGTAGAAGAAGTCGTCGTTGTTCAGCGTCCCGTTCGGGATGCCGTAGCCCGCGTTGCCGGGAACCGCGGCGTGGGTCAGGTCGGCGGGGCACTGCATCCGAATGTGCATCGTGTACTCGCGGCTGGCGCCGGTGAAGCCCGAGACACGGACGCGGTTTGTGGAGCCGGCGGTGACGTTCATGGTGACGCGGGAGCCCTTGTCAACGCCCGGGATGACATCGTCGTCGCACACCAGCGTCTCGCCGTTGAGGATGATGATCTGCGAGATGCGGTGGATGGAGAGGACCGTGTCAAACTCCCAGCCCAGGGTGTCGATCGAGATCACGCCGGTCTGGGGCGCGGTGCCGAAGCGGTCGTCGGTCGCGCCGTCGTTGGCCTTGACCCAGCGCGACTCGCACTGGCCCTATGCGCCGCCGGCCAGAGAGGCGAGCAGCAGAGCCGAAGAGACAGCCTTCATCGTCGAGCGATTCATGGGAAACTCCTTCGTGTGTTCGGTGGGTGTGGGCCGTGGTGAGTTGTGGCCCGTCCTGGGTGGCGGGGGTTCATCCCGCCTCATGCCCCGGTCCAGGGAATACGAGAAACGGGCGGGGCGGGCTTGGAGATCCCAGGGAACTCGCGGCAGAGACACAGATAGACAGAAGCACAGGGGAAGGCGGGGAGGAGGGGGTGAGTACAGCAAGTCGGCCATCGAGCTGGGGTTGTCGGGGTTGAGACGCAGAGCACGCGGGCACATGGCTGTGGTCTGCTCTGTGCCTCTGTGGTGAGCTCGGGGGTCGGCGGGGCGAGGGGGTACGCCCTAAACTGGGGTTCCCGGAGCGCATTCCATGCCCATCAACGTCACCATGCCGCGCCTCTCCGACACCATGGAGCAGGGCACCGTCGTCAAGTGGAATGTCAAGCCCGGCGACAAAGTCCAGGCCGGCCAGGTCCTCGCGGACATCGAGACCGACAAGGCGACCATGGAACTCCAGTCTTTCGACACGGGCACGGTCGCCAGTATCGCCTCGCCCGAGGGCAAGGCCGTGCCCGTCGGCACCATCATCCTCGTCATCGCCAAAGATGGCGAGGACGTTGCCGCCGGCTCGCCCGCCCCCGCCGCCGCCACGAATCAGGCCCCTGCGGCCAAGGCCGCGGGCTCCACGGCCTCCGCACCCTCC
>CAZHKB010000271.1:0-4088 GCA_964533405.1 uncultured Phycisphaeraceae bacterium
GTTCATACCCGGGGACGGAGATCGGGACTCACCACCGAGGCACACAGGCACAAAGGAATGCATGGCGTGCTCGCGCGTTCCGGCGTGCCGCGGTGGCGTTTGTGGTGGACGCTTTGGGGTGTCACGCGTCCCAGCCTTGCTTGTCCTCGGACTTGGAGGGCTGGTGGCCCGGGAGTTCGGGGGCGGTGGGTGATTCGTCGGGCTGCTTGGAGTGCGGGGCCAGGAGGGAGGCCAGGACTCCGGTGGCGAGGATGCCCAGGACGATGCCCAGGGCGGCCTCGTTGGGGATCTTGATCGGGGTGTGGATGAGGCACATTTTGATGCCAATGAAGAGCAGGACGACGATGAGGGCGGGCTTGAGGAAGCGGAAGGTGTTGAGCATGGAGGAGAGGCAGGAGTAGAGCGAGCGCAGGCCGAGGATCGCGGTGATGTTGCTGGTGAAGACGATGAAGGGGTCGGCGGTGATGGCGAAGATGGCGGGGATGGAGTCGACGGCGAAGATGAGGTCGGTGAACTCGATGGTGATGAGTGCGACGAACAGGGGGGTGGCGAACTTTTTGCCGTCGATGCGGATGAAGAACTTCTGGCCGTCGAACTTGTCGGTGAGGGGGAGGAGTTTGCCCATGATTCGGCGGAGGGGTCCGATGGACTCGTTGTCGCCGTCCTCCTTGGTGAAGGCCATCTTGATGGCGGTGAAGATGAGCAGGCCGCCGAAGACGTAGATGATCCAGGAGAACTTGGCGATGAGCGCGACGCCGATGATGATCATGAGGCCGCGCATGATGATGGCGCCCAGGATCCCCCAGAAGAGCACGCGGTGCTGGTTCTCGCGGGGGACGCGGAGGGAGCCGAAGATGACGGCCATGACGAAGAGGTTGTCCATGGAGAGCGAGAGCTCGATGACGTAGCCAGTGAAGTACTGGCCGACGGCCTTGGCGCCGGAGACCTGCTCGAACTCACCCGCGCTGCCCAGAACCGGGACGCGCGTGCCCAGGTCGAAGAAGTGGTTCTGGTACATGAAGTAGAGGGGGATGGTGAAGAGCACGGCGACGGTGATCCAGACGCAGGTCCAGGTGATGGCTTCCCGGAACTTGACGGCGTGGGCCTTGCGGTGGAAGACCATGAGGTCGAGGGTGAGCAGGGCGATGATGATGGCGGTGAAGACGCCGTAGAGCAGGACGCGGTTGGCGGGGGCGACGTCCTGGGCGTCGGCGGCGGCCGGGACCATGCCGGGCGTGGCGTTGACGACCTCCGGCGGGATGGCGTCCGGCGTGAAAACCAGGGGGACCACGGGCGCGCCCACGGTGGATGCGATGGTGTGCCAGAGGCCTGAGAGGGCGTCGGCCAGGATGCCCGAGCCGAGGGCGTCGGCAAGCAGGAGCACGAGCATGGGATCTCCAGCCGAAAGACCTGCAGGACGCCCGCGCCCGCGAGAGCGGGGCGTGGCCTCTGTTGGTCTTGCCGTCTGCGATGGTCGCAGTCAGCCACCGGGCGTTTCGCGGGCGCGATAGGCCGTGTTGACGATGGCTGCCCCCGCACGCAGCGGGCGGCTACTCCCCAACGGGACGGAGCATGATTGGCCGGAGGAGCGGTGGTGTCCATCGGTGAAGCGGTGTTCATGCGCAAGGATGGTGCGCGGGTCGGGCCCGGGGGTCTGGTAGACTTGTGGGATGAACAAGCCCACTTCGCGTCACCCTCGCGCCGGCGTGCCTATTGGCGGGCTGGCGCTGCTGCTCGTGATCGTGGTGATCTGTGTGGCGATCTTCGCGAGTTCGAGCGGGAACAAGTCGTATGTCGAGAACGTGGGCGAGGCCCGTCGCGAGGGCCAGCGCCTGGACGTGGCGCTGGACACGCGGTCGATCGTGCAGATGGTCACGGCGTATCAGCTCGAGAACGAGCGGTATCCGGCGTCGTTCGCGGACCTGGGCCAGACCCCGCCGCGGGACCCGTGGGGCAACGAGCTGTCTTTCACAATCGACACGAGCACGACGCCCGGGACGCTGGTGGTGACCAGCCCTGGGCAGGACAACGAGTTGAACACGGCGGATGACGTGGTGCGGCGGGAGACGCTGCCGGTGTGACCGACCCCGCTGGCCCGAGCGCGTGGAAGGTTGGTGTTGTGCCGAGAGAAGTTCGTGCGCCCCGCGGGCGGGAGCGGGAAGCCGGGAGCGGGAAGACAAGACAAGAGCCGGCGCGTGCTTCCGCGTGCGGCTCGGACGCCCCCCCTCCGTCGACCTCGCAGAGCCTCGTCGACACCTCCCCCGCAAGCGTGGGAGGGGCTGCACGCGGGGGAGGGCGTGTCACATGAGCGAGACAGGGTCGACATCGACCGCGGTGTGGGCGTCGCTCTTGAGGAGTTTGTCGGAGCGCAGGGCGCTGAGCAGGTGGCGCAGGATACCCGCGGTCGGGGCAAGCACCTCCACGGCGACGCGGTATTGGCCGGCGATGCGGCCGACGGCGCAGTCAACGGGACCCATCACGACGACGCTCGACAAGCCAGGCACGCCCGTCGCGTCCGCCCGTGACTCTGGGCCCTCGACGAGTTCCCGCATGGCGGTCGCCACGCGCTGGGCGTGCTGGAGCGCGGCGGCGTGGTCCTCATCGCGGGTCACGACGCGGGCCATGCGGGTGGCGGGGGGCAGGCCGCAGGCCACGCGGGTGGCGAGTTCGGCCCGGGCGAAGGACTCGTAGTCGTGGTGGGATGCGAGCACAATCGCCGGCTCGCGTGGGCTCATGGTCTGGACGATGACCAGGCCCGCGTGCTCGCCCCGCCCGGCCCGCCCGGCGACCTGGCAGATCAACTGGAACGTGCGTTCGCCGGCGCGGAAGTCCGGGACGTGCAGCGAGGTGTCCCCGCTGAGCACGCCGACCAGACGCACATTGGGGAAGTCGAGGCCCTTGGCGACCATCTGGGTGCCCAGCAGGACGCGGATGTCGCCGCGCGAGAATCGCGAGAGTGCGTCGAAGTAGTCGCGGGCGGTTTCCATCGAGTCGGAATCGACGCGCAGCAGCGAGCCCGCATCCAGACCCATCGCCGACAAATCCTCCTCGACGCGCTGCGTGCCGGTGCCCAGGCGCGAAAGGGCTCGCGAGCACACCGGGCATCGGTCGGGGACCAGCTGCTCGCCCAAGCAGTGGTGGCAGCGGACGACCCCGCCCCGAGGCAGGTTGGCGGACTTGTGCAGCACAAGCGCGGCGTCGCAGGCGTGGCAGAGCAGGGTCCATCCGCACGCGGGCGAGGCGCAGCAGATGTGGGTGGCGTAGCCACGCCGGTTGAGCAGAAGGATGGCCTGGCCTCCAACGGCGAGGGTGTCGCGCAGCGCGCCCGAGAGCGTCGGGCCGATCATCGCGCCGACCCGGCCCTCGCCCATCAGCACGCCCTTGCGGCGTTCCTCACTCATGTCGACGATGCGGACTTCGGGCAGGCGGCCCGCGCCGACGCGGTCGGGCAGGCGCCAGAGGCGGTATTTGGCGCGAGGAGGATGCGAATCCACCGAGTTTGGTGAGTTCGGGCCAGAGACACGCCCCCCACCCGGGCTCCCCCCATTGCCCAGGATGCGAAGGGGGGGAGGCGTGGGAGGGTCGGTGTGCGTTGCGTTCGACCAGGATTCGAGCGACGGCGTGGCGGAGCCGAGCACGACCGGGCAGGCCTCGACCTGGGCGCGTTTGATCGCGACATCGCGCCCGTGGTAGCGCGGCAGTTGGTCCTGCTTGAAACTCGAGTCGTGCTCCTCATCGACGACGATCACGCCGAGATTGGCGATGGGGGCGAAGACGGCCGAGCGGACCCCCACAACCACGCGGGCAAGGCCCCCGGCGGCCATGGCCCACTGGCGGTGCCGCTCGCCGGCCGAGAGGCCCGAGTGCAGAACCGCGACGCCGCCGCCAGCGGCGCCCGCCACACCACCGAAGCGGTCCAGGAAGCGCCCCGCGGTCTGCGGGGTGAGCGCGATCTCCGGGACCAGCACAAGGGCGGACCTGCCGGCGGCCAGCGCGTGCTCGATCACGCGGAGGTAGACCTCGGTCTTGCCCGAGCCGGTGACGCCGAACAGCAGATGGACGCCGAAGGAGCCGAGCGTGGAAGAGAT
>CAZHKB010000272.1:0-4084 GCA_964533405.1 uncultured Phycisphaeraceae bacterium
GGGCCGGGGCCAGTGCTCGAACTGATCATTCTCAGGTCAGCAGCCCGACCGTGAGGGAGTGCTCCGAAAGCCGGTTGCTCCCGGCGCCGCCGAGCCCCACGCTCACGGTCGGGCTGCCTGCTTGGGCCGCTCGACCCGCGCGATCCCCACTCCCCCGCTTGATTCCTCCCCGACCCTCCCCTTTACTTCCCTCCCACCCGCGCGGCGTGTGGGTTGTGGTTTAGTTCGGCACAGCACCCCCGCCGGTGGGCGGCGCTGCCAAGGCCGATGGCGAGTCGAAATACCCTGAGGTCTCCATGGCGATCCGATTGAAGTCACGCAGCGGTGAGTCCGTTGAAGGCCTGATGAAGCGCTTCAAGAAACTCTGCGAAAAAGAGGGCCTCACCAAGGACATCAAGCGCAAGGAGTTCTTCGAGAAGCCCTCCGAACGCATGCGCCGCCGCATTCGCAAGGCCATCGCTCGCCAGAACCGCCCCGACCTTCCCGTCAAGCCGGTCAAGCCCGTCAAGCCGTACTAAGCACCAGCCCTGACCCGCCCCGGCTCAACGAGCCGCGGCCTGTCGGGGCTGCTTGCTCAATCCCTCCGGTCCGCAACCGGCGGAGCGGGCGGTCTTTGTTCCGGCGCTTCCCGGCGCCCTCGTGGGCTGTCGGATGGCGGTGGCCCTCGCCTCCACCCGATACCTTCACCTCCGGGCGCAACCCCAAATCTGCTCAGCACATCCAGAGATGATCGCCCAGGCGAGCCAAGCCCAGCCCTGCTCGATCAGTCCCCCGATTCTCACGGAGTACCCATCGTGGACGCGATCACCACCGTTCCTGCGAAGCGCGGCATTTCCGCGAAGCGCGACCCGCGCCCCGCCAGCCCGCTCTGGCGCCAACTCGCCACGCGGCTGCCCGCCCTGGCGCTGGGCCTCACGCTCCTGATGAGCGCGCCCACCGCCCAGGCACAGCCAGACGGCGCCACCACGCCCCTCGTCGTCACCCCCCCAGCGCCGGTCGTTGAAGACGACCACGTCCACTTCGAGGGCGATGGGCACGACCACTCCGCCGATGCCAGCCACACCGGGGCCCACGTCGGCGGCGAGGCCAACCTGATCCTGCCCGACGTCGGCTCGGTGGATTTCATGGGGATCGACGGGCGCACGCTGCTGATGGCGGGCATCCTGATCTCGCTGGCGGGGATGGGCTTCGGCGGCTGGATCTACCTCCAGCTCAAGAACATGCCGGTGCATAAGTCGATGCTCGACATCTCCGAGTTGATCTACGCCACATGTAAGTCCTACATGATCCAGCAGGGCAAGTTCCTGCTGATCCTCTGGCTGTTCATCGCGGCCATCGTCGGCCTCTACTTCGGTGTGCTGGTGCCCAACGGGCAGGTCGGGCCGAACAACGAGCCGCTGTACGGCATGTCGATCATCAAGGTTGCGATCATCCTGGCGTTCTCGCTGGTGGGCATCGCGGGGTCGTATGGCGTGGCGTGGTTCGGCATCCGGGTCAACACGTTCGCCAACAGCCGGGCCGCGTTCGCGTCGCTGCGCGGACTGCCCTTCCCGTGTTACGCGATCCCGCTCAAGGCGGGCATGTCGATCGGCATGGCGCTGATCTCGGTCGAGCTGCTCATCATGCTGGGCATCCTGCTGTTCGTCCCGCGGGACATGGCGGGCGCGTGCCTCATCGGCTTCGCCATCGGTGAGTCGCTGGGCGCCTCGGCCCTGCGCATCGCCGGCGGCATCTTCACCAAGATCGCCGACATCGGCTCCGACCTCATGAAGATCGTCTTCAAGATCAAGGAGGACGACGCCCGCAACCCCGGCGTCATCGCCGACTGCGTGGGCGACAACGCCGGCGACTCGGTGGGCCCCTCGGCCGACGGCTTCGAGACCTACGGCGTGACCGGCGTCGCGCTCATCACCTTCGTCATGCTCGCCATCAACCAGCAGACCGCGGGCGACGGGTTCGCCACCATCCAGATCCAGCTGCTCGTGTGGCTCTTTGCCATGCGCATCATCATGGTCGTCGCGTCGGCCGCCTCCTACTTCATCAACGAGGCCATGGCCAAGGCCAAGTACGCCAAGGCCGCCACCATGAACTTCGAGAAGCCCCTCACCAGCCTGGTCATGCTCACCTCGGTCATCTCCATCGCCCTGACCTTCGCCGCATCATGGCTCCTCATCCCGACCATCGCGGGAGACAACTCGTGGTGGTGGAAGCTCTCGCTCATCATCACCTGCGGCACCGCCGCGGGCGCCATCATCCCCGAACTGGTCAAGGTCTTCACCAGCACCGAGAGCCAGCACGTCCGCGAGGTCGTCACCGCCTCCAAGCAGGGCGGAGCCTCCCTCAACATCCTGGCCGGCTTTATCGCCGGTAACTTCTCCGCCTACTGGCTGGGCCTCGCGATCGTCGCCCTCATGGGCGCGGCCTACTGGGTCTCCACGATGTTCGCCCTCGCTCCGACCGGGCCCGGCGGCGCGACCAGCACCATCACCAACACCATCATGCTCGCCCCGGCCGTGTTCGCGTTCGGCCTGGTCGCCTTCGGCTTCCTGGGCATGGGCCCGGTCACCATCGCTGTCGATTCCTACGGCCCGGTCACCGACAACGCCCAGTCCGTCTATGAGCTCTCGACCATCGAGACCCTCCCCAATATCAAGGCCGAGGTGCAGAAAGACTTCGGCTTCGAGCCCGATTTCGAGAAGGGCAAGCAGTTCCTTGAAGAGAACGACGGCGCGGGCAACACGTTCAAGGCGACCGCCAAACCGGTGCTGATCGGCACCGCCGTGGTCGGCGCCACGACCATGATTTTCGCGATCATCCTGAGCCTCACCCACGGGTTGCAGCCAACGGAGGTCGCCAACCTCTCGCTGCTGCACCCGCCGTTCCTGCTGGGGCTGATCTCGGGCGGCGCGATCATCTACTGGTTCACGGGCGCGTCCACCCAGGCCGTGTCGACGGGCGCGTACCGGGCCGTCGAGTTCATCAAGGAGAACATCAAGCTCGACAGCACCGCCAAGGCCAGCGTCGAGGACTCCCAGAAGGTCGTGACCATCTGCACGCAGTACGCGCAGAAGGGCATGTTCAACATCTTCCTGGGCGTCTTCTTCGCGACCCTGGCGTTCGCGTTCTACGAGTCGTTCTTCTTTATCGGGTACCTGATCTCGATCGCGATCTTCGGGCTGTACCAGGCCATCTTCATGGCCAACGCGGGCGGCGCGTGGGACAACGCCAAAAAGGTCGTGGAGACCGAGCTGCGGATGAAGGGCACGCCCCTGCACGACGCGACGGTCGTGGGCGACACCGTGGGCGACCCGTTCAAGGACACCAGCTCGGTGGCCATGAACCCGGTGATCAAGTTCACCACGCTGTTCGGGCTGCTGGCGGTGGAGCTGGCGGTGAGCATGAAGGCCGCCACGGCCGTGCGGGCCGAGGGCCACAACCCGCTGACCATCGGGCTGACCATCGGGTTCTTCCTGATCTCGGCGTTCTTCGTGTACCGCTCGTTCTACGGGATGCAGATCCGCGGGGCGAAGGTCTGATTCAGGGGACGCGATGACCACCCGCGGCGTGCTGTATGTCGCGTGGGGGCGGGCCGAGAACGCCGGGCTGGAGGCGATGTTCGCCCGCTCGGTGGCGTCGCTGCGGCAGTACCACCCCGGCATGCCGCACCATGTGGTGGACCTGCCGACGGGCTCGACGCTGCTGGACAAGGCCCGGATGTACGGCCTGTCGCCGTTCGAGGAAACCCTGTACCTGGACCTCGACACGGTGGTCATGGGCGACCTGACCTACGGCTTCGAGCGGGCGACGGAGCACGGGCTGGCGTGCAGCATCTGCGAGGCCCCGTGGGCGCGGCGGTTCCAGTCGTCGATCTGGGGCGACGTGGTCGAGTACAACACCGGCGTGCTGTTCTTCACCAAGCGCCCGGACGTGGAGCGGCTGTTCGGGCGCTGGGCCGAGCTGGCGCCGACGCTGGATTCGTCGCTGGAGTTCCTGGACGAGAACGAGCGGCCCTGCCGGATGCCGCTGAACGATCAGGCGTCGTTCGCGATGGCGGTGCAGGATCAGCGGTTCAACCCGTATGTGT
>CAZHKB010000273.1:0-4079 GCA_964533405.1 uncultured Phycisphaeraceae bacterium
TCCTCGCTCCCTCCAAACAATCACTTGCCGCCCCCAACTCCGTGGGGTAGATTGTGGCGATACAATCCCGCGCCTCGTCCAACCGGACGCGGCCAGCGGGCACACGCCCCAGGAGCGATCGATCGGTGCAGAGTCCTCGACGAGCCACCTCAGTCCCACCCGCCCCCGCGCTCTCCACGCGCACGATGCACCTCGCCGCGCACCCTCCCGCTTCCATCCTGCAACGCCCCGCGCTCAGCTCGGGCACCACGAGGCTCGCGGTCCTATGACCGCCGCCCACACAACCCGGCTCTCCCACTCACAACTCGCCCTCCCGGGCTCCCGGTCAGTCTCTCGCGGCGTGGGAATGGTTCCCGCCCGCTGACTCTTCCCGTCTCAAGACGCCTCGCACGGACGAAAAACCGCGCGACGCACGCAAGGAGTGCTGCTTATCAACGGTCGCAGGTTTGGAGGCCCCGATAATCGTACTGTTCAACGCACACGCGTGAACCACATGATCCGTCTCACGCCGGTCCGCGTCATCGGACCCGACAACGAGCAGATCGGCGTCCTCGAGACGCCCGTGGCCATTCGCATGGCCGAAGAGCGCGGCATGGACCTCGTCGAGATGGTCCCCGACAGCCGCCCTCCCGTCTGCAAGATCATGGACTACGGCAAGTACAAGTACGAACTCTCCAAAAAGGAGAGCAAGAACCGCGCCGCCTCCAAATCCCAGGAAATGAAGGAGATCCGCCTCGGACGCTCCATCAAAATCGACCCCCACGACGTCATGATCCGCGTCGAGCAGTCCCGTCGCTTCCTCATGCAGGGACACAAAGTCCAGTTCACCCAGCGCTTCCGCGGCCGCGAGATGATGCACAAGCACCTGGGCGTCACCCGCCTCAACGGCGTCGCCGAGGCTCTCTCCGACATCTCCAAGGTCGAGAGCCCCCCCCGCTTCTTCGGCAAGCAGGCCATGCTCCTGCTCTCCCCCGACAAGGTCAAGATCGAGGCCCTCAAACGCAAGATGAAGAAGGAGGAGCTCGCCGAACTCGACAAGGAAGAGGAAGTCCTCGCCGAGGCCGACGCCCACATCGTCTACGACGATGAGGACGACGACGACCACGCCGACTCGGAACACGCCCACGCCCAAGCCGGCGCGGAAGCCGGGAACCCATCCGCCGACACGGCGCCCGCCAACCGCCCCGAGCCCAAGCCCGCCGCCAAGCCAAAGCCCACGCCAGCCGCACCGGGCAAAAAGCCCGCCGCCGCCAAGCCGGCCCAGCCCCCCGAGCCCGACAAGAAGAAGAAAAAGGGTCCAAAGGACGACCGCGCGCGAAACCCCATCGAGGACGAAGTGCGGTCCCTTCTCGGCGATTCCTGAGCCACATCGCAACTGACCAACATGAGGCCCGCCGGCAATCGCCGGCGGGCCGCTTCGTTGTGCCCGGGTGCCATGGCCGGGGCTCCAAGCGGCCATGCAGGCCGCGCAACTCCCTCGCTCCGGACGCTCACGCCCCCGCCACGCCCTTGAGCAGCACGCCCACCAGATACGCCACGCTCGCCGCCGCCCCGCCGACCACCAGGGTCTCGAGGCCGGCCCAGTGCCACTTCTGCTCGACGAAGCGGGCCTTGGACGCCCCCACGCCGAAGAAGGCCAGCGCGGTCAGGGCCGCGCTCGACACAAAGTCCCCTTGCGTGTCCCGCGACACGATCATGCCCAACAGATACGGCACCAGCGGCAACGCCCCCACCACCACGAACGCCACGAGCGTCATCATCGCGGCACGCATCGCCGATCGCGAATGGGGCTGCAGGCCGTGCTCCTCACGCAGCATGGTCTCGACCCATCGGTGCCGCTCGCTGGTCACCGCGTCCACCACGCAGTCCAGCGCGTCGCCGGTGATGCCCTTGGCGGCATAAATCTGGCGGACCTCCTCGCGCTCGCCCTCGGGGTGCAGGGCGATGTGGGTGTGCTCCTCTCGGCGGACGCGCTCGACCTGCTGCTGCTCGGCGCGGGTGCCCAGGAAGTTGCCGGCCGCCATGCTCAAGCCGTCGCCGAACAGGTTGGCGAAGCCGAGGATGATGACCACGCCCGGCGACAGCCCCGCGCCCTGCGACCCGGCCACGACCGCGAACGTGGTGACCGCGCCGTCGATCCCGCCGTAGATGAAGTCGCGAAGGTAGGAGAACGACGGCCCGCCAGCCAGGCGCGCCCGGATCGCCTCGGGCGTGTGCTGCTCCATGTGCTCGATGTGGGGGGTGGGCGCGGTCATTGCGGATGGTTGGCCGCGCCACGGCGCGGAGCGAGAAGGGTTTAGCACGCGGGCACAGACCCGGAGCCGGAACAGCGGCTGAAGTTGGCGGGTATTGCATGAACCTTCCCAGCATCCCGTGTGTTCGCCCTGGCTCTCGCTGCCCCGCACCCGCCGTCCCGGCCGGATAGGGTGTACGCATGAGCATCCACAGGCCGCACGGCGTGACGGGGCGACTCGCGCCCTTCGGCACCACGATCTTCGCGGAGATGTCGCGCCTCGCGCTCGAGCACGGCGCGGTGAACCTGTCGCAGGGCTTTCCGGACTTTGATGGGCCCGAGTTCGTGCGGCAGGCGGCGGGCGAGGCGGTGGCGGCGGGGCACAACCAGTACGCGCCGATGATCGGCGTGCCACCGTTGCTGCGGGCGATTGCCAACGTCTGGAGCCGCGAGGAGGCCCGCGATCTGGAGGTGGGACGCGAGGTGTGCATCACAAGCGGCTGCACGGAGGCGATCGCCGCGACGATGCTGGGGCTGGTCAATCCGGGCGATGAGGTGGTGCTGTTCGAGCCGTTCTATGACTCGTATCGGGCGTGCGTGGCGATGGCTGGCGGGGTGGCGCGGTATGTGAGGCTGCGGGCGCCGGGCGAGGGGGAAGGTGCGGATCGTTCCGGTGAGTCGGGCGTGCCCGCCCAGGGCCGCGGCCAGGGCACACCGGATGCCCACGGCACAACCCGTGGTTTCTGGTTTGATCCGGAGGACCTGCGGCGCGCGGTCACGGGGCGGACGCGGGCGATTCTGGTGAACACGCCGCACAACCCGACGGGCAAGGTGTTCTCGCGTGCGGAACTGGACGTGATCGCGCAGGTGTGTCGCGAGCGTGATCTGATCGCGATCACGGATGAGGTGTATGAGAGGCTGGTGTACGAGCCGGATGAGCCGCATGTGCGGATGGCGAGTTTGGCGGGGATGTGGGAGCGGACGATCACGCTGTCGAGCCTGGGCAAGACGTTCAGCCTGACGGGCTGGAAGATCGGGTGGGCGGTTGGGCCGGCGAATCTGGTGGGGGCAGTGAAGGCGGCCCACCAGTTCCTGACGTACGCGGTGGCGACGCCCTTGCAGTACGCGGCGGCGGTGGCGATTGAGCGTGGCGATGCGTACATCGCGGACCTTGTGGCGGATTACGGGCGGAAGCGGGATGTGCTGGGCGCGGGGCTGCGGGAACTCGGTTTCGAGGTGTTCATGCCGTCGGGCACGTACTTCATCATGGCCGATCATCGGGCGGTGTCGGGGCGGCTGGGGCTGAGGGATGATGTGGAGTTGTGCCGGCACCTGACGACGAAGGTGGGTGTGGCGGCGATTCCGCCGAGCGCGTTCTACGAGACCAAGGGGGGCGGGGCGAATCTGGTGAGGTTTGCGTTCTGCAAGCAGGATGCGACGCTGGAGGAGGCGATGAGAAGGTTGCGGGTTGGGTTGGCTTGAGTCCGGGGTTGATCGGGTTGAACGCGAAGTGCGCGACGTGCGCGAAGGGTGCAAGGGGTGTGACGGGTGCGAGCAGGGCGTGGGGAGGGCAGCGGACGGGGTGCGCAGAGCCGGATCATGGGATGCGCTGGTGCATCGATTCGCGGTTTGATCCGGGTTCAGTACAGTCCCTGCTTTCACATGCCCCCTGCGTCAACTTCGCAGAGCCTCGTTGACACCTCCCCCGCACGCGGGGCAGGGGGGTGGGAGCGCGGGGACTCTGTGTGATGCGGGTGCGTTGCGGTGCGGACCTGCGTGCGTGAGTTTGTTGGATTCAGGGGGCCGTTGAGGAGCGTGGGATGATCTGGGGATGGGAGCAGAGGGC
>CAZHKB010000274.1:0-4058 GCA_964533405.1 uncultured Phycisphaeraceae bacterium
GGGTGGTGCGGGCGACGCCGACGGGGGGCGGGATCGAACTCGGGCCGATCTGACAACCGCAGAACCGGGCGGGCGGCGCGAGCCCCCGCAGGCTGCGGCGAGGGACCCCTTCCTTCGGGGCGTGTGGTTCGTGCCACCAGCCGCCCCGAGCCGCGGCTGGTGGCACGCCAACA
The DNA here is from genome assembly GCA_964533405.1 of uncultured Phycisphaeraceae bacterium. Lineage (GTDB taxonomy): Bacteria > Planctomycetota > Phycisphaerae > Phycisphaerales > UBA1924 > JACKHA01. Next base: position 174 of record CAZHKB010000274.1, read on the forward strand.
ATCGCCCTTGGCGCTGCCACAGATCGCCATGCTCGCTCTGGGATCGGCCACGCTCGTCTGCGGCCTGGCGGTCGCGGCGGCCCTGGCGGTGGACAAACGCCGGGCCGAGCGCGGCGGGTGGCGGGTGTCGGAGCGGACCTTGCACACGCTGGAACTCTGCGGCGGGTGGCTGGGGTCGCTCTTGGCTCGCCGCGCGTTGCGGCACAAGACGCGCAAGGCGTCGTATCGGGCGGTGGCGGGGGTGATCGCGGCCCTGCATGTCGTCGTGTGGGGCTGGCTCGTGCTCTGGAGCCTTGGAGTGTTCCGGTAGCCAGATGGGGTCCGGGTCGCCCCGGCTCGCGTCCCAAGCCCGTACCATGCCCCGCCCCAGGCGCTTCGCCCCCTACCCTCGGACCACCCCATGGAACGCGCGCAGTTCGAACGCCTGGCCCTCGAACAGCTTGATGCGGTGTTCCGTCTGGCGTTCCACCTGACGCGCAAGCACGATGAGGCCGAGGACTTGGTGCAGGAGGTCTTCGCGCGGGCGTTCCGTCCGACGGCGATCGCGTCGTTTGAGGACCGATCGGGGCCGGCCAAGACGCAGGCCGACGGGATCCGGTCGTGGCTGTTCACGATCTGCCACAACCTTTTCTATAGCCGGGCCAAGCGTGCGAGCCTGGGGCCGCAGGCGGTGGGGGAGTTCTTTGACGAGCAGTCGACGGAACGGTTACCGGACGAGCCCCCGCCAGCGTGGGATTTGGCATCGCTGGATTGGGAGCAGGTTGATGGATCGCTCAAGGCGGCGATTGACGGTCTGAAGCCCGAGTACCGCGAGGTGCTGCTGCTGTGGGGAGTGGAAGGGCTCAAATATCGAGAGATCGGGACGATTCTGGGGGTGCCGATCGGGACGGTGATGAGTCGCCTGCACCGCGCACGCAAGTTGGTGGCCGATGCGTTGAGCGAAGCGGGTTTCGGGCAGACGGGGCCGGCGCCCGGCGAGAATGGGATCGGGCCGCGGGGGGATGGGAAGGGTGTTCCGGGGGCGCGGGCCAGGCAAGACCGCGGTCTGGGGGGGGGGGCGGAAACGAGGGAGAGTCGGGCGAGAAATGATCCGAGCGTGGAAACAATCGTGCCCGTGGGGGCGTTCCCACGACAGAGGCGGGAATGGCTTCGGGATGGCGAAGGGTGGCACAGGACGGAATCGCGGGTCCGCGCGGGTCCGCGCGGGACCTGGTGTAACAGGTTCGGGGGTAGGTGTCCGGCATGACAGCACAGTCGCACAATCAGGGCCGGTCTCCGGCGGGTGATGGACCCGGCGGATTGCCCGAGAACATGCCAGCGGCCGCGCTGCTTAGGGCGCACGCGGATGGGGAACTGGGGCGTGAGACGGCTGCGAAGCAGACCGCCGCGGTGGAGCGATTGCTGACTGATGATGTGGCCGCGAGGGGCGCGGGGGTTGCGGGCGCTCAGGCGCGAGTGGAGTTCGAGCGTGCGTTGAGGCCGGCGTGTGGGCGATGTTTCTGCGCGGGCGTGGGCCCGGCGTCGAGCCAGTTGCGGGCGCGGGTGGTGGAGGCGATGGCGGGGGCGGGGGGAGCGAGTCAAGAGCGAGAGCCGGTGGCGCATCCGGCCCGGAGTGAGCAGGACGCGGCTGGCAGTGGTCGGGCGACCATTCCGGGACGTTCCCCGGGCCGAGCAGCTGGGCTACGCGGGCGGCGCTGGGTGACCTCGGTTGGCGCGACGGCGATCCTCGCATTCGCGGCGGTGGCGGTGTACCAGGCGGTGGTCAACACCGGGACGATCGTCGATCCGCAGGCGAGTTTCACGGCCCAACTTGCGTCGTTTGTTTCCGATGAGCACCGGCGGACCGCGGTGGACACGCCCGAGGCCCGAGCCAAGTTCGGGTACACGGACTTCACGAAACTGTGCGACGAGGTGAGCCCGATGCTGGGTCAGTCGCCCGACCTGCCCACGCTGGGCGGGGACGAGGATCTGGCGTTCCAGGGGGCGGCTCCGTGCGGCGTGCCGGGCGGCGGGCCTTCGGTTCACATGCGATTCTTCACGCGGCATGGGGGCGATGGCCACAAGCACGAGCTGAGCCTGTTCGTGCAGCGCGGGACGCACCGGCTGGACCTTGAAGAGGGTCGCGTGTACTCGCTGGACTGCCCGAAGGCGGACGTGTGCGTGTGGCGCGAGGGGACGCTGGTGTATTACCTGGTGGCGGATGATGCGCACGGGTGCGCGTGCTTCCGGGCCGCGCTGGGTGTGGGCGAGCCGACGGGTGTGGTGCGGGCGAAGTGATCAGGGGGGCGGCGGCGGTGTGCCGCGGGACCGGTTCACATCGGCATTGAAAGCGTCGGGGCGCTCGCGGTCACGCCGCCCGACTCTGCGCCAGGCGGGCGAGCGACCATGAGATGAGATCGCGCCATGTGATGATGCCCACGGGGCGGCGGGCCTCGTCGACCACGGGCAGGCACGAGATTTTGTGGGCCAGCAGCAGGGCGGCGGCGTCCTCGACCAGCGACGTGGGGGTTACGCAGATCGGGTCGCGGGACATGATCTGGTGGGCGTGGCGGTGCAGGAGGCGCTCGTCGGCGGCCCGCTCGTCACGCTTGCCGATGAACGGGCTGAGGGCCGAGAGCAGGTCGCGGTCGGAGATGACGCCCACGACCTGGTCATGCTCCACCACGATCAGGTGGTGGAAGCGGCGGTTGTGGAACAGGTCGCGCACCTGGGAGACAGTGGCGTCCATGCTCACGGTCACGGGTTGGGAGGTCATGAGATCGGCGACGAGCATGTTGATTCCCCGGCGGGGGTGCGGATCGGGAATCATCGGCCGAGAACCTGAGGGACTTGCGGGGAAGTTGGCGACCCAGCCGCGGGCGTGAAGGTTCCACGCGGACTTGGGCGATCGACGGCGCGATCGGGCGTCCGTCTATGGCCGGGTGGTGCCCGACTGCTCGCGCAGTCGGTTTTGCTGGAGGGGGGACACTCAACCCTTGGCTTTGAGTCGTTCGAGGGCCGGGTGCTTGTCGGCCTTCTTGCGGGAGAGGCGTTCGATGACGAGCGGGGGGACCATGGTGTTGAGGAGTTTGAGGTCGCTGCCCATGGCCGCGATCTGCTTGATGAGGCTGGAGGAGGTGTAGGCGAAGGATTGGCCGGCGACGATGAAGACTGTCTCCATGCCGGCGACCTCGCGGTTGGTGACGGCGGTCTGGACCTCGTACTGGAGGTCGGAGAGGTTGCGCACGCCGCGGAGCAGGGTGGCGGCCCCCACGGACTGCGCGAACTCGAGTGTCAGGCCCGCGAAGCGGTGGACGCTGACGGGCGCTCCATCCGGGTGCTGGGCGACGAGTTCGCGTGAGAGGATGGTCGCCATCTCGACGCGCTCGTCGATGGTGAAGAGCTGATCCTTGCCGGGGTGGTGGCCCACGGCGACGACGAGGTGATCGAAGAGGCGGCGTCCCCGGCGAATGACGTCGAGGTGGCCGAAGGAGATGGGGTCGAAGGAGCCGGGGAAAACGGCGAGGTGGGGCATGGGCGGAGTCTATCGAGTGGGGTCGGCTACTCGGCCGGGGGTGTGGGCGTGTAGGGCATGGGGAACAGGCCGCGGACGTTGCGTGGGGCGGCGTTGCTCGGGATGCGGGTGATGCGAACGGTGTCGCCGGTGGTGGAGGGGTTGCCCGGGCGGGTCGAGTTGAGGGTGGCGGGGTTGTCCCGAGGTGCGTCGGGGTTCACGCCGATCGCGCCCGCGCCGATTCCCTCGACGCGGAGGATGCAGTTGTCGTCGGCGGGGTAGTTGGGGTCATAGATGCGGATGTGCAGCGTGGCGTCGTCGAGGCGCTCGAGGGCGTAGGCGAGGACCTGGTGGTTGTTCCAGAGTCGTCCCCGCCCCGCGCGGGTGAGAAC
>CAZHKB010000275.1:0-4042 GCA_964533405.1 uncultured Phycisphaeraceae bacterium
ACGTCCCCGCTCGTGCGCCCGCGCGGCCCCTCATACCACACCAGAAACCCCACAAAGCACCCTGCGAGAACGATGGGCCAGGTCCACGCCGACCCCAGCATCAGCACTCGCCCAACGCCGCGCCGCATCACCGCCATCACGGCCGCCACCACCGGCGGCAGCAGCGCGCCCGCCGGGAGCAGATATCTCGGGTTGGATACGCCCACCACGGTGTACATCACGATCGCCGCCAGCCACGCGAAACCCAGGCAGCGGGCCACGTCCGCGGCATCCAGCCCCGTCCCTTCCCGCCGCTTCCACGCCACCACCAGCAGCGCGAGCGACGCCGGCAGCATCGACCCCCACGCCGCCGCTGGCAGCGTCAGAATTCGCCACAGCCTCGACCCATCCCACAGAAACTCGCCCACATCCTGCGAGATCACCGGCCCGGGCGTGCGGTCCAACGCGTTGAACACCGCGTACGCCGTCGCCCCCAGCACCACCCCCGGCACCATCAGCACCCAGGCCAGCGCCGTCCGCGCCAGCGGCCCGACCGAACGCCGCGCCACGCACACCCCGATGGCGGCCGCCAGCACCACCGGCACCCCCGCCGGCCCCTTGGCCAAGGCCATCACGCAGATCGCGATCCCTGCGCCAATCGCCGACGGCCAGCGCCGCCCATGCCCCCGCATCATCACATCCGCAATCAGCAGCGCCGCGCACCCCGCCCCCGCCGCGTGAACCATCTCGATCTCCGCCGACCGCGCGCTCGACCAAAAGAACGGGAACATCGCCTGCGCCAGACCCGCCGCGAATCCCCAAGGCGACCCCAGCCACCGCGTCGTCACCCGCCATGACACCAGCACCAGCGCCACCATCGCCAGCGCCGAAGGCAGGCGGGCCGCAAACTCGGTCGTCCCCAGCAACCCAGACGTGGCGGCGATCGCCCACGACATCCCCGGCGGCTTCCTCAGATACGGCGCGCCAAACAGCCGCGGCACCAGCCACGCATCCGCCGACTCCACCGCCATTCCCGCGTCCAGCATCTCCCAGCCCGGCCCGACCCGGTGCCCCTCGGAGTACGCCAGCCCGCGATCCCCCAGCCCAACCACGAACATCACCACGCACAACGCAACCAGCCCCAGAACCTCAAGCCAACCCCGCCCCGGTGCGCCCAGGCCCCGCGCCCGCGCGGCCGCGCCAACTTCCCCCACATTGTCCTGGTCCGGGCTCACAACCCCGTCGCGCCTGTCCCGCCATCACCAGCGGGCGCCTCGCCGCGCTCTGCCGCTGGGGCCGGTTCTTCGCCCGTTCCTCCCGTCGCCGCATCCGCGCCGGTCGCGGCGGCGTCCGGCCGAGCCACCTCAATCCGCCCACCCTCCCGATACGCCCGCGCGATCTGGGCCTTCCATCGCTCCAGCGTTTCGTTCAGCCGCGGATTCCGCCTCGGATCGTGCCCCGCCCGCCTTGCCTCGGCCAGCGCCTCCTGCTCCGCCTTGCCCTCCACGATCGTGCGATACAGAAACACCAGCGCGCCCGTCCGCTCCGTCCCCGCCCCGCAGTGTACGAGCACAGGCTGATTGGCCGGGTCGGTCATCAGGCGCAGGGCCTCCACATAGTCGTTCGGATCGCCCGTTGAATCTCCGATCAGGTCGAACACATGCCGCTCAACGCCCAGCACCCGCGCCGTCTGCGCCTCCAGCCGCTCCCCGCGCGGATCGTGAACCCACGCCCCCAGATCGACGATCGTCCGGATCTCATGCTCCCGAACCACCGCCTCCATCGTCGAAGCCGTCAGCTTGCCCGACCGATAGATGCGATCCTCGGTCACCACCCCGAACCGTTTCGCAATCACATGGGGCTTCACCAGCCGATCCCACACGCCGAACGCCGCGAGCGCGCCGACCACGGCCCCGACTACAACCCACAACCTGTTCCGCCGGTGTGACATGTGACCCATCGTAGGAAGAAGTCAAACGGCCAGAGAACCAAACCGGGCTTCGAGATCGGTGTCTGCCCGCCGACCGGCCCCGGGTGTATCGCTACGGCCTCCCTCCGGCATCCCGCGCATCCTCCGCCCTCTCCATCCGCTCCTGATACCGCCGGAACACCCGCCTCACCAGGTCCGCATGCCGCGACGGAACCGCCTGCTGCTCCACCGCGCGCTCGGCCCCCGCCGCCGCCTCCCGCAGCCGCTGGGTGACCACCTGCCGTCCGCCCGGCGCCGTTTCATCCCCCGGCTCGCCCAGCCACTCCGCAATCACCTGCTCGCTCGCACCCTCCGCAGGGCGCCCCGCCTCCACCGTCTCAAACGTCGAGGGCACCTCCGGCATCCGCTCGCGGCGACGCCTCGCCAGCTCCTCATTCAGCCGCGACAGCCGCTCACGCTGCTCGGGCGTCGTCCGCCTCAGAAGCTCATCGGCCTCATCCCGCAGGCGCCCCGCATCCCGCAGCCGCTCGCTCGCCTCCCGAGGCCTCTCGGCCAACCGATCCAGGTTCCGCTCCACCGCATCCAGCGAGCGATCCAAGTCCTGCCCCGTCCCGGTGCCCTGCCCCGCATCGCCACCTGACTCGGGCGCACCACCCTCGCCCGGCTCGCCAGTCGGTGTTCCGCCGGGTTGAACGCTTGGCCGCTCCCCCGATTCCTCGCCCGTCGACTCCCCCGCCTGCTCGGTCGGCCTCACTCCCGAACGCCCCGGCTCGGGCCGACTGCCACGCTCCTGCCCGCCCGGCTGCGCCTCAGGCCGCGAACTCTCAGGACTTGGCCGGTCGCCCTGAGTGGTCGGCGGAGAGGTGGGGCCAGGCGCGGGGCGCGTCCCGTCTTGCCCAGGCCGCTCACCCGCCTGCGGAGCCTGACTCCCCGGCTGGTCGCCCGTGGGTGACCGCTCGCCGGGCTGTTCCCTAGTTCGCTGCTCCCTTGGCCCGGGCTGTTGCCCCGGTTGTTGTCCAGGCTGTTGCCCGGGTTGCTGCCCGGGTTGCTGCCCGGGTTGTCGCGAGCCCGGTTGCTCGCCCTGCCTCGTATCCCGCCCGCCCGGCGTCTGTTCCTGGGGCCGCTCGTCGCCCTGGTCTTGGCCGCTGGCCGGCCTCTCAGGGGACTCGGCTGGGAGTTGCTCGGGCGATGGGTTCTGCTCACCCTCCCGCCGTTCCAACTGCCGCCCCGCCTCACGCAACGACTCGCTCAACTCCCTGGCATCCTCCTCGGCCTGCCTCTCCCCCTCCTGCCGCGCCTGCGCCCGCTGATTCTCCCGCGCAATCTCCCGCGCCTCCCGATCCGCCGACGCCGGATCAACCCCCTCACGCTCCAGCCGCTCCCGAATCGCCCCGGGATCGGTCTCCCGCGCCACATCCCGCGCCGCCTCCCGCGACAGCCCCCGCTCCTCCAACTCCCGCGTCCGCTCATCGCCCGACTCCCCGGGTTGCTGCGAGCCCTCACCGGGACGCGGCTCAGCCCGCTCGCTGGCCCGCTCACCACCCGCCTCGCGATTCGGCTGGTCACCCGGCTCGCCGGGACGGGGCTGGTTCCCGCCCTCCACGCCGCGCTCACCGGGCCGCTCTCCGGAACGCTGGCCGGGTTGCGACCCTTCGCTCTGGCGTGGCTGCCCGGTCGATTCGCCCGACTGGCCCGGCCCAGTCTCGCTGCCCGGCCCGCTCCGCTCACCCCCCTCGGGCTGCCCGTTCTCGCCCGACCGCTCCCCCGTCACAGGCGGCGCGCCCTCCGACCCCTGGGGGCGCTGGGTCTGCGAACCGTCCGACTCAGGGCGCTCGGCCGGCGGTTGCGCACCCTGCGATTCCGGCGGCGTCTCAACACCCGCCCCATCAATCCGATCCGCCATCTCCCGAAGCCGCTCCCCAACCTCCTGCCGCGCCTGCGGCGTCAACTGCTCAACCTCGCGCCGCAACTCCTCCACAGCGCGGCGTGCCTCCTCAAGATCGCCCGACGCCAGCGCCCGCTGCAAGTCCTCCGCCGCCCGCGACGCCGATTCGACACCCGCACCATCCGACTCGCCCGCCTGCTCGGTCGTGCCCTCCTGCCCCGCACCCTCCGCGGCAGTCGCTTCGGAAC
>CAZHKB010000276.1:0-4034 GCA_964533405.1 uncultured Phycisphaeraceae bacterium
CTTCGACGCACCGCCCGAATCCCACCCCGACTGCCGACTCGAACGCGCCGCCGCCGCCGTGCTCTCCGGCGGCATGTCGGGACGCCTGTTCACCGAGGTCCGCGAGAAGCGGGCCCTGTGCTACTCCGTCGCCGCCGGGTACACCACCGAGAAGGACATCGGCACGCTGTCGGCCTACGTCGGCACGACGCCCGAGCGTGCCCAGCAATCGCTCGACGTGCTGTGGTCCGAACTCCAGCGCCTCGCCACCCCCGAGGGCCGGGCCACGCCCGAGGAACTGCACCGCGCCGCCGTGGGCATGAAGTCGCGCCTGATCTTCAGCGGCGAATCAACGACCGCCCGCGCCGGCGCGCTCACCGGCGACTACATCCGCCTGGGCCGCGCCCGCCCGCTCAGCGAACTCATCGAGCAGATCCAGTTGCTGAACCTGGACGAACTCAACGCGTACCTGGCCCGCCGCAAGCCCGGACACCCAACGATCCAGACGCTCGGCCCGGCCGCGCTGACGCCACCCTGATTGCCCCCCTCTCTCAGAACGAGGCGGGCGGCGCAAGCCCCCGCACGAACGGGCAACCGCCCGCGTGCGCGTCAAGGGCCATGCCTGCGGGGGCTCGCGCACCCCGCCCCGTCCCGAATCAACCTCGCGTGCTCCGCCCGCGGCTCTGGCGGCAACGTGTTGATGTACGCCCGCCACGGACCCACCGCCTCCTTGTACTGCCACGCCATCGCCTTGCACACCTGGGCCCGATGGTGGATGTCGTGCACCGCCCACGTCGCAACCAGGTTCCGCATCGTCACCTCGCCGAACGACGGATGCACGCCCCGCAGGTCCATCTGCGCCCCGGTCAACCGCATCCCCCGCAGCGCGCCCAGACTCTCCCCGCGCAGCCGCTCAAATGTCGCCAGCCTCTCCTGCACCGTCCGCCCATCGCCCGGCTTGCCTTTGGCGTTGTGACCGAACGGTTCAAACACCCGAGCCGTGCCGTGGACGAGGATCATCCGCGCCCGCGGAATCCAGCCCTCGCGCTCGCCATCGATGACGTGCCCAAGCGAGTGAAGCGGCTGAAGGTGCCGGGGCCGTAGTTGGACATCGTCCAGCCGTCGGAGAGGCTGGCCAGCATCGCCCGCAAGACGCGAGGCGTGGATTCCAGAATCTCAAAGGCGTCGGTGCGTGGGAAGTCCATGATTTCCTCGCCCGCGTGTGCGTGTTGCACGCTTCAACGAGCGTACGACACCACCAACCACGCGGGCGGGGCGAGCCCCGCACGATCGTGCAAAGACGCCAACTGGCCCTGGGCCTGGATGGGAGGGCTCGCGCGACCCGCCTCGCTGTCCAGATCGGGAGCCGTCGCACGCCTTGCCCGACCGCTCGCGCGAACGGCTGCGCACAGCCCATCTCGGCTTCGCGGCCTTCGCCCCCTTCGCGTACTTCGCGTTGAACCGGACGGGCAATGCCATCCGCTCGCCCCGCCCCTGCTGCGCCGCGGGAGCAATCCGCCCTTTCACCACCACCCACAAACCGCTAAACTCGACCCCGCATGGCCATCCCGACCCTCACCGAAGAACAGATCCGCACCTGGACCCGCGAGCAAAAAGACACGTGGTGGCTCACCAACGTCTTCCGCGGCGACATGCCCCAGCTCACCCTCCGCGCCGCCGTCACCGGCTTTGTCCTGGGCGGCGCACTCTCGGCCACCAACCTCTACGTCGGCGCCAAGACCGGCTGGACCCTGGGCGTGGGCCTCACCTCCGTCATCCTCGCCTTCTCCATGTTCTTCGTCATCGGAAAGCTCCAGGACCTGGGCGGATGGAAGGCCCGCGCGTTCCTCCTCATCGCCCTGCTCCCCTTCGGCGCCCTCATGGGCTGGGTCGCCTCCGAACCCATCACCACACTCACCGGCGCCGCCCCCTCCGCCCTCACCGGCTGGATCGGCGTCGCCGTGGGCGCCGCCATCGCCATCCTCGCCTCCATCATCATCATCCCCAGGAGAAAGCCCCTCGAGTTCACCATCCTCGAAAACAACGCCAGTCAGTCCATCGCCACCGCCGCCGGTTACATGACCGGCCCGCTCATCTCCGGCATGGCCGCCTACATGTGGATCCAGAACGAGCCCATGCCCTGGTACCAGATGCTCGGGTTCAACGTCGTGCTCTCCGTCCTGGGCGTGCTTGTCGCCTTCCCCATGAAGCGCCGCTTCATCAACGACGAGCAGCAGCCCTTCCCCGAGGGCCGCGCCTGCGGCGTCGTGCTCGACACCCTCTACACCTCCGCCGCCGCCGTCGGCCTCTTCAAGGCCAAGGCCCTGGCCTTCTCCGCCCTCCTGGCTGGCTCGCTCACCTTCATCATGGGAGAGGCCTACCTCAAGGCCATCCGCTCCGTCTTCACCTGGTTCGGCTCGGGCAAGCCCTGGTCCACCCACCTGACCGACAATAAAGACTCCCTCAACGAGACCTGGCACCTGCCCCACAACGCCGACCCGCTCTACAACTGGCTCGCCACCAAGGGCACCGAGCCGCACCTGGCCGGCGTCCCCATCCGCCAGCTCGGCCTCACCCCCGCGCTCGACCTGGCGATGATCGGCGCCGGCGGGCTCATGGGCATCAAAGCCGCCTGCAACATGATGCTCGGCATGCTCCTCAACTTCGTCGTCATCGTCCCCTGGATGATCGCGATCGGAGAGATCAAGCCCCGCACCGGCTCCTTCGCCACCGGAGACGCCGTCTTCACCCGCACCCACATCGTCAACACCTGGTCGCTGTGGTGGGGCATCTCGATCATGGTCGTCGCCTCCATGGTCGCGCTGTTCGCCAAGCCCAAGATCTTCATCGAGGCCTTCAACCTCTTCAAGAAGAAGGACAAGGCCGCCGCCGCCGACCCACTCAAGGACATCGAGTTCCCCCTCTGGATCTCCTGGGTCGGCATCCCCATCGTCGGGGCCGTGGGCGTCTGGCTCGCGCACACCTGGTTCGGCGTGCCGATCCTCGAGGGCGCGATGTCCATCCCCCTCATCATCGTCCTCACCCTCATCGCCGCGTCATCCACCGCGCTGACCGGCATCACTCCCACCGGCTCGCTCTCCAAAATCCCGCAGTTCATCTTCGGCTACCGCCACCCCCAGCACCCCCCCACTAACCTCATGACCGCGGTCATGTGCGTCGAGGTCTCTTCCAACGCCTCCAACCTGCTCATGGACATCAAGCCCGGCTACATGCTCGGCGCCAAGCCCCGCCAGCAGGCGATCGGGCACACCATCGGCATCCTGGCCGGGGCGATCGCCTCGACGCCGCTCTTCCACGCCCTGTTCCTGTCACGCTACAGCCCCGCCGACGCCCAGGCCGCCGCCGCCGCCAACGTGGTTGCCAACCAGACCGCCCAGGCCGACGCCCTCGCCGCCGGCACCCAGGCCGTCACCATCCCCAACACCTACATGCAGGACGCCATGGTCACCGAGCAGTTCGGCTTCCCCTCCGCCCTCCAGTGGAAGGGCGTCTCGGACCTCATGCAGTCCCTCTTCGGCGGCCCAACCGCCGCCAACCTCCTCACCAACTCGATCATCATCTCCATGGTCATCGCCGCCGTCGTCGGCCTGGTCTTCGAGATCATCCGCACCGTCACCAAAAACAAGTTCCCCCTCAGCCCGCTGGCGATCGGCCTGGGCGTCGTCGTCCCGCCTGAGTCCACCCTCGCCATGTTCGTCGGCGCCCTCTTCTTCTGGGCCATGCACAAGCTCTACCACAACCGCAAGGAATCCACCGGCAACCTGCTCTGGATCCAGACCCATGAGCCCATCTGCGCCGGCATCATCGCGGGCGCGGCCCTGGTCGGCATCGGCGACGTCCTGGTCCGCGTCTTCGCCCTCGCCCCGCTCGGGTAACGCCCGCGCTGACGAGCCGCGTGCGAACGCGCGAGCCCTCGCACGAAGCTCCAGACGTGCCCGGTATCGCGGGCGGATCGTGCGTCGGCTCGCGCCCACGCCTCGTAAAAAACTCCTTCACTCCCCCCCGTCCCCCGCCCTCTCCAAATAGTCCTCCAC
>CAZHKB010000277.1:0-4030 GCA_964533405.1 uncultured Phycisphaeraceae bacterium
AGCCGCGATGCATCGCCCCCCGTCACCGCATCCAGCACCAGCACCCTCCGCCCGCACTCGGTCGCCATCTGCTCCGCCCCGCGCATGAGCGCACCCCCAGCCCCTGCCGGCGTGTGCGCGGGTGCACGAGCATCTTCACCATGTCGGCCCGGTGCGGCTGGTTGTCGGGCATGTCGAGCACGAGTTGCACGGTGCCGCAGATGCCGTGGGGGTCCTCCGCGACGAGCATGGCCCGGCGACCGTCGGCGACGGCCTTGGCGACGCGCTGCCAGAATGTCCGCGCCCGCTCGCGCGTGATCGGGAGCATGAAGCCGATGGAGGCTCCACCCCGAACGCAGTCGATAAGCACGTCTGTGAGTTGCTCGATGTGGGGCGGTTCGGGCGTGCGCAGGCGGCGGATGGTCCAGGGTGTGGATGGCATCGACACGGCTCTGCACTCCGGCACGCCGGTGCGGTGGTGGGTGGAAACCACGCTCAGCCCAGTGCGTTGCGCACCTGGCGGAGGCGGGCGGACATCTGGACGAATCGAGTCAGGCCGAGCGCGCCGACCAGCGTGCCGATGACCAGCGCGGCGATGGCGGTCGCATGGACGGCTGGGCCGTCGAAGAACTTGAGGAGGGTTGCTCCGCCGGCGAGCAGGGTGAGGCAGGTGCGGACGTAAGAGAGCAGCGTGCGTTCGTTGGCCAAGGCCGTGCGGTCGATGGCAAGGCGATCGCGGAGCAGCGTGGCGTCCTTGTCTTCTACAGCTGCCACAGGCTCGTCCCCCAGGTCAGCCCGCCGCCGAAGCCCACGAACATGACCTTCATGCCCGGTGCGACGCGCCCTGCCTCGCGGAGTTCGTGGAGGCAGAGCGGCACCGAGGCGGCGACGGTGTTTGCGAAGCGTTCGATGTTGACATAGAGCTTGTGCTCCGGCAGGCCGAAGCGTTTGCGGGCGGCGTCGATGATGCGGGCGTTGGACTGGTGGCAGACGTACATGTCCACGTCGGAGGGGTGGAGCCCGGCCTTGTCCAGCGTCTGGGCGATCACGTCCGGGAAGGTGCCGACCGCGAACTTGAAGATCGCCAGGCCGTTCATGTGGACATGGTCCACCATGTCGGGAGCCGGTTCGACGCCCGGCGGGAAGCCGCGCTCGTCGAACGGGACGTAGAGGTCGGCCCAGCGTGCTCCGTCGGCGTGCATGGCTTGGGCGATCACGCCCTGCGTCGGATCGTCGGTCGCTCGCAGCACGGCGGCGCCCGCGCCGTCACCGAACAGCACGGCGGTGGAACGCCCGGCGTTGGAGTAGTCCATGAACCGCGAGAGGGTGTCGGCGCCGATGAGGCCGATGGTGCGGTACGCGCCGCCGCGGATGAGTGCGTAGGCGGTGTTGAGGCCGAACACGAACCCGCTGCAGGCGGCCGAGAGGTCGAACGCGCCGGCGCCGACCGCGCCGATGTGTGCGGCGACGCGGCACGCGCTGGCGGGGCACGTCGATTCGGCGGTCATGGTCGCGAGGATCACCAGGTCGAGGGCCGAAGGTTCGACGCGGGCATCGTTGCACGCGGCACGGAGGGCGTCACAGGCCAGCGAGATCGTGCCCTGGCCTTTGCTGGTGTCGCAGATGTTTCGGTTGCGGATGCCGGTGCGCTGGACGATCCACTCGTCCGAGGTGTCCATGAGTTTTTCGAGGTCGTGGTTGGAGAGTCTGCCCGAGGGGATGGCCATGCCGGTGCCGGCGATGGTGACGCCGCGGGTGGGTGGCGCGGGGACGAGCCCCGCGCGTGCGGACGCCGCCGGGGCTGGGTCGCGAGCAGCGGGGGGGTTCATGCCGGCTCCGGCTCGGCGATGTGGGAGACCTGGGCGAGGCGTTCGACGATGGCGTCGTTGACGCCTCGGGTGACGTACTGGCGGCTGTTGCGGATGGCGGCGCGGATGGTGCGGGCTTCGGAGGAGCCGTGGGCGCACATGAAGGCGCCGTTGACGCCCAGCAGGGGTGCTCCGCCGTGCTCGTGGTAGTCGTTTTTGGCGTAGATCTGCTTGACGACGGGCTCGAACTTGAGCATGAGTTCGGGGTCGTAGGCGAAGAGTTCCTGGGCGATGGCGGAGAAGATGCTCTTGGCGAGTCCCTCGGCCATTTTGAGGACGGTGTTTCCGACGAAGCCGTCGGTGACGACGACATCGGCCTCGCCGTTGAAGAAGCCGCGGCCCTCGATGTAGCCGACGTAGTTGAGTCCGGGGGTGATTTTGAAGAGCTTGCGTGCTTCCTTGACGAGGTCGCCGCCCTTGCCCTCTTCGGAGCCGATGTTCATGAGTGCGACGCGTGGGTTGTCGATTCCCAGGACGCGCTTGGCGTAGGTCTCGGCCATGAGGCCGTACTGCCAGAGGTGGCTGGGGCGTGGCTCGGGGTTGGCGCCGGCGTCGCAGAGGACGACCGGTCCGTGGAAGGCGGGGACGGTGACAGCGATTCCGGGGCGGTGGACGCCCGGGAGTCGGCGCATGTGCATGATGGCGGCGGTGACGCAGGCGCCGGTGTTGCCAGCGGAGAGGACCACGTCGCAGGGGTTGGCGGCCTTGCGGGAGCCGGCGATGGTCATGCGGACGAGGGAGGAGTCGAGTTTCTCGCGGACGGCCTTGGCGGGCGAGTCCTCCATGGAGATGACTTGGGAGGTGTGTTCGAGGATGATGCGGGGATCGCGGACGCCTCGCTCGGCGAGCATGTCCTCCAAGAGCGGCTTTGGGCCGAAGAGAACGAGGTGGTCGTCGGCCTGGAGGAGTTCGAGAGCCTGGACGCAGCCCTTGAGGATGGCATCCGGGGCGTTGTCGCCACCCATGACGTCCACCGCGATGCGCATCTCCGGTATTCCTTCAGAGAGGCCCGCGTGCGGCGGGCGATCCGGGTGTGCCTTCCCTCAGCGGGCGGGCGGCACCCTCGTGTGAGGGCGGGTGGGCATGGTACCCGATTCCCGGCGCGGCGTGGGAGGGGGGCTGGAGCGGCGCGGCTTGGCGGTTTGGGACCGTTCAAGGTGCGTCGTGCATCAGCGCCGACCTGGTCCGAGGTCTGCGCGAGTCGGTGGCACGGGGTCAGTTGCCCTGGGTGCCGATGTTGAGCTTGCGGACTTTGATTTTGAGGCCCGGGCGGACGTAGCCGGACTCGGCCGAGGCGCGGTGGTGGAGCTTGGGCTGGCCGGAGAGCGGGTCAACGCCGAGCTGGGGGGGCGTGATGGCGTGGTGTGAGCGGCGACGACGGCTGCGACCGTGGGATTGGCGTTGTGCGGGAAGCATGTGGGTCGTTCCTGTGAGAGCGCGGGCGGAGAGCGTGGGCCTTGGAGGCCGGGAGTCAAGGAGGGAAGGCTAGGGGCGTGGTGGGGGCGGGTCAACGGACGGGACTCGGGGCGGCCCGCCAGCGCCCGCACCGGCACGGACGACCTGCCCGCTGAACGGCCCGAGGAATCCGCCCCAAAGGGTGGTGGTGTATTGGCGCAGCGGTGTGGCAGTGCGACGGGGTCGACGCTGGCTTTGGCAGGCATGGCCGGCAACGAGACCGCCGCCGCCGCCACCGCCGTTGCGTGTGGCCTCGGCGTTTCGAGCGAAAATTTTCGGGGTTTCGGCGCGGCTCGGTCGGGTGCGACCCGGCTTGGCACGCCGACAGAACCAAGTGCCCCCCGAAGGACTCGAACCTTCGACCCGCTGATTAAGAGTCAGCTGCTCTACCAACTGAGCTAGGAGGGCGTGCTGGCGGTGCCACGTCGTGCGGCGTTCGCGCGTGGGGAAGTTTATCGGGTTGGAGGGCCAGGTCTAGTGGGGGGTGAGGAGGATTGAGAACGGGTGGTGATGGTCGGGTCTGCGAGGGGCGGTCGAGGAGGCCCGAACGTTTGGAGCGGCGATCGGTGGCGCTGGGATCAGGTTGAGAAGCGTGAGAGGGGGAAGGGAGAGGGGGTGGCGTCGAGCATGTGGGCGATGGCGGCGCGGGCGGAGCGGGCGGCGAGGGACATGCCGTGGCCTGTGAAGCCGCCGCAGAACCAGAGGGAGTCTGGCGGGGCGCCTTGCGG
>CAZHKB010000278.1:0-4021 GCA_964533405.1 uncultured Phycisphaeraceae bacterium
CCTCCAACCATCCCCCATGCCCAACATCCTCGTCATCGGCCCCCACCCAGACGACCAGGAACTCGGCATGGGCGCCACCATCGCCCTGCTCGCCGACCAGGGCCACAACCTGCTCCTTCTCGACATGACCACCGGCGAGCCAACCCCCCACGGCTCACCGGAGATTCGCGCCCGCGAATCCGCCGCCGCCCTCGACGCACTCCGCGCCGGCGCCTCCCCCACCGCCGGCTCCATCACCCGCATCAACCTGGGCCTCCCCAACCGCTTCGTTGTCCACTCCATCGAGGCCCGCCACCGTGTCGCCGCGGTCATCCGCGCCCACCGCGCCGCAATCCTCTTCGTCCCCTACTTCGAGGATGCGCACCCCGACCACATCGCCGTCACCCGCATCGCCGAGGATGCCCGTTTCGACGCCAAACTCACCCGCATCACCCTGCCCGCCCCGCCAGGCCTCTACGACGGCGCAACAGCCGCCGACCCAGCCAAGCACACCGACGCCTCCCCCGCCCTCGACCAGGCCCGCTTCCCCCCGCTCTACCCAAAGTGGCTGTTCTACTACTACGCCACCCACCTGCGCATCGTCCCCAACCCATCCTTCATCGTCGATGTCTCCTCCACCATCGACCGCAAAGTCGCCTCCATCGAAGCCTACCACTCCCAGTTCGCCGCCAACCCAAAGAACCAGGGCGTCCTGCCCGCGCTCCGCGCCGCCGCCACCTACTTCGGCTCGCGCATCGGAACCCCCGCCGGCGAAGCCTTCTTCACCCGCGAGCCCCTCGGCCTCGACAGCCTCGCCTCAGTTGTTCAATGATCCGAACTCGCCTTGACAACCGCGCGCGCCGGGGCGGCGTGCGCGAGCCCCCGCAAGAACGGTCCTTCGCGCCCACTGCCTTCACGCCAAGCGCGGGACACGCTCACCCCGCATCCCTCCGCGCGCTCCGTGCCTCGGCGCCTCCGCAGTGCGCCGTCTTGCCCGCCTCACCCCTCGTACCGCCCCACAATCAGCGTCACGTTGTGCCCGCCGAAGCCAAACGTGTTGTTCATCGCGTACTTCACGCGCCGCTCCCGCGCCTCGTGCGGCACCAGATCGATATCAAACCCCTCGTCCGGCGTGTCCAGATTGATCGTCGGCGGGATCACCCCATCCCGCACCGCGTGCACGCACGCGATCATCTCCACCGCGCCCGACGCACCCAGGCAGTGCCCGTGCATCGACTTGGTGCTGCTCATCAGCAACTTCCCGCCCGCCGACTTGCTCGCATGATCCCCGAAGATCGTCCCCACCGCCGCCACCTCCGCCTTGTCGCCCAGCGGCGTCGACGTCCCGTGCGCGTTCACATAGCCGATGTCGCTCGGGTTGAGCCCCGCGTCCTGCAGCGCCCACCGCATCGACCGGGCCGCGCCACGCCCCTGGGCGTCCGGCGCCGTGATGTGCGAGGCATCGCCCGCGTTGCCGAACCCCAGCAGCTCGGCGTAGATCCGCGCCCCGCGGGCCAGGGCGTGGGCCTCGGTCTCCAGCACCATCATCGCCGCCCCCTCGGACAGCACGAACCCGTCGCGATCCCGGTCAAACGGCCTGCTCGCCCGCTCGGGCTCGTCGTTCCGCGTCGACAACGCCTTCATCACCATGAACGCGCCGATGCACAGCGGGCTGACCGCCGCCTCACACCCCCCCGCCACCATGACATCCGCGTGCCCGCGCCGCAAATACCCCATCGCGTCGCCCACCGCGTGCCCGGACGATGCGCACGCCGTGGCGTGCGCCGACGCCGGCCCCTGCAGGTTGTACCGGATCGAAACATTGCCCGCCGTCGCGTTGACCATCAGCCGCGGCACCGTGAACGGCGACAGGCGGTGCGCGCCCCGCGCCACCATGACCCGGCACCCGTCCTCGATCGTCATGATCCCGCCCACGCCCGACCCGATAATCACACCCCGCCGCGTCGGATCGCCAGAGGCAAAGTCGATGCCCGAGTCGTTGACCGCCTCGGCCGCCGCCGCCACACCCAGCACCGTCGAGCGGTCAAGCCGCCGGGCCTCGCGGTGCTCCAGAATCCCGGTCGGCTCCCAGTTCTTGATCGCCCCGGCGATCTGAACCGACCACTCCGACGGATCCTGCCTGAACTCCTCGCCCTCGATCCGGCTAATGCCGGACCGACCGCTCCGCATCGACTCCCACACCGCCGGAGCGCTCGTACCAATCGGGGTGACGGCACCCAGGCCCGTAATCACGACTCGCGGCTGTGCTGTGGGCGACTCTGCCATGGTGACGCGGCCCGGGCCGAACCCTCAAGGTCCGCCCACCTCCGACGCCGCCCCGATCGCGGGCGCGACGCACCCGACCCCCGGGACGAACCCGTCCAGCCTACAAACCAACCGGGCGCCCGACTATTCGGCCTCGATCACTCGATCCCACGCGCCTGCTTGATGAAATCAATCGCCTCACCCACAGTCTTGATCTTCTCCGCCTGCTCGTCGGGGATGGACGTCTCGAACTCGTCCTCGAACTCCATCACCAGTTCGACCGTGTCGAGGCTGTCCGCGTTCAGATCGTCCACGAACGACGTCACCCGGCTGATCTTGGCCTTATCAGCCCCGAGCTGCTCGGCGACGATCTCGATCACCTTCGCCTCAATGTCCTGTTCGGTCACGCGAAGACCTCCACTCGATGAACGGCTGAGCAGCCGCACGCCCCGGAATACACGCCCCAGCGGCGAGCGGCGATTGTACCCCGCACCGGGCCGAAGGGCCAAGTCGCCCGGAAGTGGCAAAGTGCCAGTGAGCCAGTGAGGCAATGAGGCAGTGACGAAGACGGGCAGACGGGCGCGCACGCTCCGCCGCTTTGACCCCCGGCCCCCGCGGCCCTCCCCACATCGACAGACCGCTCACTTCGCCACTCTGCCACTCTGCCACTTCATCTTCCCCCAGGCCGACCGAAAACCCGCCCACCACGCCACCTCACGTCCGCTTTCCCACCCCACGTCCGCCTATCCGCAACACCGCGCCACCTGTGCCGGGTGTACCGCCCCACCACCCGCGCCGACCCGCGCCAAGCGTCCAACCGCCTTGCCAAGTCGTCGATACACACCTCGCCTGGCATCGGGTGTGAACACCCGCCCCACGCCAACCACGGACGGAGAACGGGATATGTCGAGCATGCCCAGCGAGCCCGCCGCCTTTGCCGAGGCTGTCGCCAGCCTCCTCAAGGAGCTCAAGCCCGACTACGCCGTCGAGCTCCTCGGGCCTCGCGAGCTCACCGTCAACGGACGCCGACTCGACCTCGACAACCTGTTCCGCATGGTCACCCACGAGCCCGGCCGCGGGCGCGAGATCGTCGAGCACTACCTCGAACAACTCTTCGCCGGCGAGGCCGAGTACGCCCTGACCCTGAACCCAGAGGCCGCCCGCTCCCGCGTCATGCCCCGCATCCAGCCCGAGTCCATCTTCGAGCACCTCAACAAAGACCTGGTCGCCCACGTCCCCTTCATCAACGGCACCGTCGTCGTCTTCGTCACCGACCTGCCCCAGATGACCGTCAGCATCACCACCGAGCAGGCCCGCCAGTGGCACCTCTCCATGGACGACCTCGACGAGCTCAGCCGCGACAACCTGGACGAGTACACCCCCGAACTCAAGTTCCAGGTCGTCGAGTCCAAGGAGGGTGGTCGCGCCATCGTCCTCTCCGAACAGGACGGCTACGACGCCGCCCGACTCCTCCTCGACGGCCTCTGGGAACGACTCGCCCCGCAGCTCGGCGGAAACTTCTACGTCGCCATCCCAGCCCGCGACATGTTCGTCGCCCTCTCCGACGGCCCCGAGCCCTTCCTCCGCCGCCTTCGCGAGCGCGTCAACCACGACTACCACCGCCTCCCCTATCCGATCAGCCCCCATCTGTTCTACGTCACCCGTGACGGGATCGCCGGAACTGTCCCCGGAATGATGGACCGCGAGCACTACGGCGACATCGCGGCCTGAGCGCAGCCATGCCCTCCGAGATCCAAGCAGACGCGTTCGCATAAGA
>CAZHKB010000279.1:0-4017 GCA_964533405.1 uncultured Phycisphaeraceae bacterium
GATTCGCGGGTCGGGCGGGCTGGCTGGGTCGGCTCGGTGCTGATGCGGGCCCGGGCCCGGGTACGGGTACGGGTACGGGTGCGCGGAGCAACCTCCGTTCTTCCGGGGAGGTGACGAGGGAGACGGAGACGGCTAAGGCGGCGTCGGCCCGGGCGGCGGGATCACCGGTGAGGGCAGATTCGACCTCATCAAGCCAGAGGCGGGTGGTCCGGATCGCGCCACCGGGCTTGGAAGCCAGAGTGGTGGCCTGTTCGAGAGCGGCGGGGAGGGTCTGGTCGGGGCGGTCGACGAGGGTGTGGACCCAGCCGATGCGGTGGGCTTCGTCGGCCGAGATCAGTGGGCCTTCCATCTGGAGGCGGCGGGTCGGGCCGGGGCCGATGCGTGCCGAGAGAGACGGGGCGGAGACTGCCGGTGAGACCCCTAGACGATGGACGGGGTAGCCGAACCTGCCGGCCCGGTCGGTGACGACGAGGTCGGCTCCGGCGAGAAGCGCCGCCCCGCCGGCGATGGCTCCGCCTTGGGCGGCGAGCACGACGGGGATGGGCAGGGCGCGGAGGGTGCGGATGGTTTGGGACAGGCCGGCCAGGAGGCGGCGCATGGTGGCGCCGGTGGGGTCGGCCTCGCACATGGCCAGGTCGAAGCCAGCGCAGAACATGGCGCCGTCGCCTGCGAGGACCAGAGCGCGGGCGGAGGACGAGGCCGCGATCGCGTCGCGGAGTTGGTCGAGCATGGCGGGCGTGAGGGCGTTGCGGCGTTCGGGGCGTGCGAGCGTGATGAGGTGGAGCGGGCCGTGTCTTTGCGTGCGGATCATGGGGGCGGACCCCCCGTGTTTGTCGGCTTGTTCACGATGCTGGTGGCGAGGAGGCAGGCTTGGGCCATTCGCGTTGCGTCCACGGTTGACTGGTATGCGGCCCGCTCGATGGCCGCGAGCAGGGAGGCGGTGCTGATGTTGCCGGGGGCGCGGCGTGTTGGGGTGGAGGCGTAGGGGCAACCGCCCAGGCCGCCGGCGGAGGAGTCAAAGGAGCGGACGCCCAGGGCGAGGGCGCGCTCGACGCAGGCGGCGGCGTGGCCGAAGGTGTCGTGGAGGTGGAGGGTCAGGTTGGGGGACGCGGCGGTTGGTCGCGCGCCCGCTGAATGCGAGGGTGAGGCATGGAGGGGCGCGGCGGGTGTCACAAGCCCCTCACGCGTGGCGTCTCCCCAGTTCGCGGAGCCGAGATGGAGCAAGGGGGGGGCAACGGGCATCACGGCGCGGAGCATTGCCTCCACCGTGTCGGGCGTTGCGGCACCGATGGTGTCGCCGAGGTCGATCTCATCGACACCCAGTTCCAGCAGCATCTGGGCCACGCGGCGCACGCCCTCGCGCGCGATGGGCCCCTCGAACGGGCAGGCGATGACGCAGGAGATGTAGCCGCGTAGGGGGATGCGTTGGGCCTTGCAGTACGCGGCGATCGGGGCGAAGCGATGGATCGTCTCTTCAATCGTCGCGTTGGTGTTGCGGCGCGAGAAGGTCTGGCTGGCGGCGGTGAAGACGGCGAGTTTGTCGGGCAGGGCGCGGCCTAGGCGCGCGAGGGTCGCGGCTCGCACCGCGATGGCCGATTCCAGCCCGCGTTCGTTGGGGACGAGGGCCGAGTAGGTGATTGCGGGGGCTGGAGTGATCGCGCTGAAGACCTCGGCGGCGTCGCCCAGTTGCGGGACCCACCTGGGCGACACGAAAGATGAGACTTCGATCTCATCGACGCCGGTGAGGGAGAGCGAGTCGATCAGGCGGACCTTGTCCGCGGTGGGTATAGGCGTCGGCTCGTTCTGGAGGCCATCGCGGGGGGAGACGTCGGTGATGCGGACGCGGGGCATTGTGGGGAGTGTAGAAAGCGGGGCGATTGGGCGAGCGAACGGGAGTTGACACAGGGTCCATGTCCGCCCGCTTCGCGGGGCGGTTGAGGGCGATGCGCCCTGAGTTGCTCCAACGCCCATGGTGCTTGAACGGTGGGCGACCGCTCGCGCGGCCGGTTCTGGTGGAGAAAGACCGCCCCCTGCGTCATCTTCGCAGAGCCTCGATGACATCTCCCCCGGACGCGGGGGAGGGGTTTACCCCGCGGCCTCCTGGTGCAGGCCTTGAAGGACGCGGACCATGGAGTCGGTGGGGGTGACGTGCCGGCGGGCCATCATGGTGCGGGCGATCTCCATGAACTTGTCGAAGCGGAAGGGCTGCACGCCGCGGTCGGTCGCCCAGGTGAAGGGGCCAATGGTGGCGGAGAGCGGCTCGGTGCGGGCGAACATCGAGCCCGCGTGCAGGATCGCGCCGGTCATGATGCGGGTCGAGATCGCGGTCTTGACGTGGTCGCCGATGATGGCGCCCAGGAACGTCTCGCCGGTGCGCTCGCGCGGGCCGCCGGGCTCGGCTTGCGCGATCACGGGCGTGTAGGTGTTGAGCAGGTTCGAGTTGGTCGTGCCCGCGCCGAGGTTCACCCACTCCCCGATCCAGGAGTCGCCCAGATGCCCCTCGTGGGCCTTGTTGGCGTAGCCCTGGAAGATGGTGCCGCCGATCTCGCCGCCCACCTTGCAGAAGGGGCCGATGGCGGTGTTGGCCTTGATGTGGGCGTGCTCCATCACCGTCGAGTGCTCCATCACCGCGCACGGCCCGCTGAGCACGGCGTGCGGCCTGATCGTCGCGCCCGGCCCGATGTAGATCGCTCCCGCCTCCGCGTTGAGCACCACGCTGGGGTAGACATTGGCGGTGGGGTCGATCACCACCGGATGCCCGCCGATCTGGTAGGTGCCGGGTCCGGCCGACTTTCCGGGCGCGGCGGTGAGGAGCGTGAGATCGACCTTGATGGCCGGGTCGCGCGAGGTGCGGACGTTCCAGGCCCGGCGCAGGAGCACGACGGCGTCGAGTTCGCGTGTGGTAAGGCCGGAGGCATCGCCGTCGAGAAGGCGATTGGCGTCGGCGGTGTTGGCACGGGCCGCGATGGTGTGGCCCGTGGACTTCTCGACGAGGCGGGCTCCCAGCGGGAGGTCGATGATCTGTCCGAGGGGAAGGGGGCAGCGGCCGTTGATAAGCAGCAGTTCGCCGAGCGCGCCCTCGGGCATCTGGTTGACCGGGAGGGCGTAGCCCTCGTTGGTGACGTCGCGGAGGCGTGGTGGAACGAACAGGGCGACGGGCACGAGGTCGAGCGCGCGCTTGAGGCGTCCAAGGGTCGTGAACGCGCCGGTCCGGACATCGAACGAGGCCCGGGTGTCGGTGAGCGGCGACAGCAACGGGGCATCGTCGTCGAAGAAGATGGTGGAGGTCGGCATGGGGGAGAATAGGAAGAGTTGCGGGTCGTGAGGAGCGTCGCGGGGAGAGTCCTCGGGCGTCAGTCCTCAGTCCTCAGTGTTCACTCCGCGAGGTCGGGCCATCGGCGGAGGACTGTTCTTACTCCATGCCCACCTGGGCCAGATAGTTGTTGAGCACGCGCCGCAGTTTGGCCTCGTGACCGTTGCTCCAGCCGCTGGAGCGGTGGATGATCGAGCCGTCGACGCCGATGACGACGATGGTGGGGATGGACACGACGTTGTACGCCCGCTGGGTCTTGTCGTCGCCGACGAGGGCGGGGTAGTCGGCGCCGCGGTCGCGCAGGTAGTCGGCGGCGTTGACCTCGTCGCGGACCTGCACCCCGTAGACCATCACGCCCCGGTCGCGGAACTCGTCGTAGAGGCGGTCCACCGCGGGGATCGAGGCCCGGCACGGGGGGCACCAACTCGCCCAGAAGTCGAGGATCAGGACCTGGCCGTAGTGGTCGTCGAGTGTGACCGTCCGCCCATCCACGGTCTTGAGCTCGAAATCCGGCGCCGGCTTGCGGGGGGTGTAGTGCCGCCAGAACCACCCGCCGGCGGCGACGAGGAGCAAGAGACCGAGAATCGCGGAACGAGTCATGCACAGCCCTCCGGCCAAGGGGCCGTAGGGGGATCGACCTGATTCGGACGCCGGTGCGATCTGAGCCACCAACGCCGGGGTGCCAAGTGGAGGCTGGGTGGGGT
>CAZHKB010000280.1:0-3993 GCA_964533405.1 uncultured Phycisphaeraceae bacterium
CCTCCGCCCCCTCCGGAGACATCACCTCCCTCGCCTGCATCGACCCCCACGCTGAGGCCACCCTCGTCCTCCGCGCCCGCACCCCATGCACCATCGCGGGCCTGGCCGCCATGCCCCTGCTCCTCGAAATCTTCGCCCCAACCTCCACCTTCGACCCCTGGTGCCAAGACGGCCGACCCGTCCCCGCCGGCGGCGTCCTGGGCCGCCTGCAAGGCCCGCATCGCCAACTGCTCGCCCTCGAGCGCACCATGCTCAACTTGCTCTCCCGACTCTCCGGAATCGCCACCCGCACCGCCCAATACGCCGCCGCCCTGGGCCCAACCTCCCGCGCCCGCCTCTACGACACCCGCAAGACCACGCCCGGCCTGCGCGCCCTCGAGAAGTACGCCGTCCGCTGCGGCGGCGGCTTCTGCCACCGCCTGGGCCTCCACGACGCCATGCTCATCAAGGACAACCACCTCGCAGGCGTCCCCCCCGAGCAACTCGCGGACTTCGTCCAGGCCGCCGCCCAGCGGGCCCGCCTGCTCCGCCCCGACCTCTGGTTCGTCGAGGTCGAGGTCGATTCGCTCAAACAACTCCAGCGCCTGCTTCCTATCTGCCCGGGCCTCGTCGACGCCATCCTTCTCGACAACATGACCACCGCCCAGATCGCCCTGGCGGTCGAGACCCGCGACGCCCGCGCGCCATCGGTCCAGCTCGAAGTCTCCGGCAACGTCACCCTCGACACCCTCGACCACCTCTCACGCACCGGCGTCGAACGCATCTCCGCCGGCTCGATCACCCACCACGCGGTCTGGGTCGACATCGGGCTGGACTCAGCGGAAGGGGCCGTAGATAGTTAGAATCTCGGATCACGACCCCGATGCCGCGCGGAGGCCGGACAATGGGCGAACTCCGAGCAAAGGCAAGTCACGACCGCAGTTTCTTGCTCAAGGCCGACCCCCCCAAACGCATCCTGCTCGACGCGACAGGCCGCGGGCTGTGGACCCACACCCTCCCAGAGGGCGCGATCAAGGCGCAGGCACCCGCGATCATCGACGCTCTGATCGCAAGGGTCGAAGATTCGACCATGGACCCCGTGTACAAGCGATGGTTCCTGTGGAATCTGCGAGACGCCAGGCGGACCGGGGACCGCGGCATGAAGGTGCGACGCCGGTTCCGCGAGCAGCAGGTGATTGGTCGGCTCTTCTTCGTCGACCTGATCGCCCGCGGTGCCCCCGCCAACGAGGTCGGGTTCGCCGCCACAGTGATGGCGGAGACGGGACTTCCTTGATTCGGGCTGGTCAACCGATCCCCCGTTCGCGCAGTGCCTTGGGAATCCCTTGCAGCCGGTCTCGCAGCGTGCTCCGAGACAGGCCCGTCGCCGCGAAAAGCTGCGGATAGGTCAGGCCCCGCGCGAATCTCAGTTCGAGCAACTCGCGATCCTCCGCGGAGAGGTCCGCGATCGCCAGGTCGAGCGCTTCCTGGATCCCGGGGTCAACATCGCCCGCCGCCCCGGTTGCTCCCGCGACTCCAGGGTGCTCGGGCCTCGCGCTCCGCAAGTTCGTGCTCAAGATTCCTGCGACGCTGACCCGCCCGCCGCAGATCAACGACACACCGCTTCACGATGCCCACGAGCAGCGCCTCAGGCCACGGCTTTGTCCGATCCGTCCATAAATCAAGACAAGAGACCACAGCCAACTGTGCGACCTCGTCGGCGTCCCGTGCCTGCAGGCCCGCCGCTCTCGCCACCCGCCGCGCCAACTTCGACATCCGATCGGACTTCGTCATCGCGACCAGGTTCCTGGCCAGGCTCACCCCCGTTCATGCGTGGCACAACACTGTCCATGGCTTCCACACAAGGTATCGGCCCGTCGACCCTTGCCACCCGCTCGCTCCCACCCCCCCCAACACATCTCGCAGGAAACTCCTTTGTGCCCCGTCTCACCACGCGTCGACAAGCGATTACTGGATAGAGAAACACCCACCACACCCAGACCACACGCACGGAGATCGGCTGGTTGATGCTGCCTGTTTTCCTCCAACTCTCGACCTGGAATCCACTCAAATTCCGAACAAAATGCCCCCGACACCCAAGGCTGCGAACCGCGGAGCCCCCAAGAAGCCCGCTGCGGTTCAGCCCGCTACTCCATCCGCCGAGGCCCCTATGCCTGTTTCTCACATCCCGCTCGAGTCGCTACCGACCAGCTTGCCCCAGGGGTGGACCGCGGAAGACCCCCGGCCCGGCGACCCCGAACGCGCCCTCGACGAGCCCTTCGCTTCACCAAAGATGAACGCCGCGCTCGGTCGATCACTCCACCGGGCGGCCAAGGTGGGCTGATTCGACAAGAGCGACGCTCCACCGCAACCGTACCATCGCCCCGTTCCCGGGCTCCGCCCCGGATCGGAGCCGGTTCGCACCCAGGAGCTGTCGTATGGAATGGTGGCAGGCGGTCATCCTCGGCCTCGTCGAGGGAATCACCGAGTTCCTTCCCATCTCCTCCACAGGCCACCTCGTCATCGCCTCCAGCCTCCTGGGCCTGGACGACCCCGCTCGCAAGCCCGCCATCGACGCCTTCAACATCGTCATCCAGGGTGGCGCCATCCTCGCCGTCCTGGGCCTCTACTGGCCCACTATTCTCCGCATGCTCAAAGGCCTCCTCGGCCGCGACCCCGCGGGCCTCCGCCTGGCTCGCAATATCCTCGTCGCCTTCATCCCCGCCGCAATCCTCGGCCCGCTCCTGGACGACTGGATCGAGGCCCGCCTCATGTCCATCGGCCCCGTCGCCGCCGCACTCGCACTCGGCGGCGTCGCCATGATCCTCCTCGAACGCTGGCGCACCAACCAGCAACCCGACCCCAAGACGCGGCCCGACCGCGAGGCAGCGCCCCTTCCGCCCCCGGCTCAAGACGTCCCCGGGCCATCCGATCCCGCGCCCTCCACACCTCCACACCTCGACACCTCCACACCATCCCTCGCCTCCCTCACCCTCCGCCAGGCCCTCACCATCGGCCTCTTCCAGTGCCTGGCCATGTGGCCCGGCACCAGCCGCTCCATGATGACCATCGTCGCCGGCGTCCTGGTCGGCCTCAAACCCAAGCAGGCCGCCGAGTTCTCCTTCCTCCTGGGCCTGCCCAC
This sequence comes from uncultured Phycisphaeraceae bacterium, assembly GCA_964533405.1. GTDB lineage: Bacteria > Planctomycetota > Phycisphaerae > Phycisphaerales > UBA1924 > JACKHA01. The sequence goes on from CAZHKB010000280.1 coordinate 3,119, forward strand.
CCTTGGCGGCGCGTGCGTCTACAAACTCGCCAAAAACCTCTACAAAGCCCGCCAGAACAACACCCCGAGCATGCTCGAACTCATCGGCCCGCTCCCCATCCTACTGGGCCTCACCGTCGCCACCGCCTCCGCCTTCCTCGCCATCAAATGGCTCGTCGCCTTCCTCTCCCACCACGGCCTGGCCCCCTTCGGCTACTACCGCATCGCCCTGGCCCTCCTCCTCATCATCCTCTTCCTTGCCGGCGCGGTCCGAATCACCTGACGCCCCCCCTCTCCCCATTCGGTCCCTGCGGAACGGGAGGAGGCAGGGTGAGGGGGCGTCCAACCCGCGATCCGATCGTCACCCGCGCACGCCCGCTCCCCGCCCCCCAGGGCGCACCAAAGCAGCCAGGGGCTTCAGCCCCTGGAAAGCCATTATTAGATTTTTGCCCTACGCCGCAACAAACCGCGACAACCAAACCAACAAAGCCGGCCGCCCCCGTGGGCGACCGGCTTAACACATACTCTCACCAGACTCTCAGTGCCCCGCGCGCCCGCCCGTCGTCTCCGTCATCACCTCCGCCGTCGCCGTTCCCCGCCCCGGCAACCCCAGCCGGTCATGCATCACCGAGATCAGCCCGTCCTGCCACGGGTGCTCGCCGATCCACTCCACCTCGCCCGTCGAGATGTCGTACACCGCTCCCACCAGCCGCACGGTCCCGTTGTCCACGCTCGTCCGGATCGACTCGCTGGTCGCCAAGAGATCAAACATCGACTGCATCACGTTCTCACGCACCGCCACGCCAAGCAACTCCGCCCCCTGCATCGACGGGTGCATCGTCGCCGCCCGCCGAACCGCCGGCTCGATCTCACCGATCAGGAATCGCACGTTCCCC
>CAZHKB010000281.1:0-3993 GCA_964533405.1 uncultured Phycisphaeraceae bacterium
GCCACGCCCCATCGCTCGACAGCCCGCCGTGGTTCTCGACGATCACGTTGATCCCGTGCGACGCCCCGAACTCGCCCAGCCTCGCCAGCCCGTCGGCCGCCAGCCTGGCCTGCTCACCTCGCGCCCCCTGGCTCTGCGCGTTCACGCGGATCGAGTGGCACCCCAGATCGACCGCGGCCTCCACCCACCGATAATGGTTCACGATCGCACGCGACCGCCCGTCCTCATCCGGATCGCCCAGCGCGCCCTCTCCGTCGCACATGATCAGCAGCGACCGCACCCCGTGGTCCCCACAACTCCGACCAAGATCGCCCAGAAACGACCGATCCCGGGCATGGTCCTTGAAGAACGTGGTGACGTACTCCACCCCGCCGATCCCGAACTCGCCGGCCACACGCGGGAAATCCAGCGTCGTCATCTCCCCCGCCCGCAGCGCGCGGTGCAGCGACCACTGGGCCAAGGAGATCTCAAACAACGGCGATTCCGGCTCATTGGCGGGCGTGGGTCGGCCGTCGGGCTCGCGGCCCGGCTGGCCCGCACTGCACGCGCCGAGCCCCAGCGCGGCCAGACCGGTCAGGCCCGCGGCCAGCGCACTGCGACGGGACATGGGCCAACTCGGCGCGGGAGTGGTCTGTGGCTTCACAGTCCAACTGTACCAGAGTCTCCCCCAAGTCATGCGTGCCCATGGCCGGTCTTGGCCCGGAGCGCGCGATCGTTGCCGGGGGTTCAGCCCACGGTGTGACGGTGATGGACTCATCAGCCGGACAGTGCGCTCCGCAGCCCGCTCTCAAGGCTTCCGGCTGCTCCCACCCCCCGGCGGCGTCGCTGGCGGAACCGTCGGCTCTGGCGCCGGCTCCTCGGCCGAGGGCTCCTCCACCGGCTCATCCCCGCCCAGGTCCAGCCCCTGCACGTCCACGAGTTCCATCATCACGCTCGACGACACCGTCTGCGACATCGACTGCCCGCCCTGCGACATCTCGATCATCAGGTCCTGATTCATCTCCGATTCCACGATCAGCCCCAGGTCCCACGCGAAGTAGACCGTCCCGGTGATCTGCGACTCGGTGATGTCGATCCGCACGCCGGGCATCCCGCCCCGACCCATCCTCGCCGTCCCCTCCACCTCGATCACCGCCACGTCCAGGCCTTCCATCGTGTCCACCTCTTTGAACGTGAACTCCATCTCCACGATGATCTCGCCCATCCCCGGCATCGCCTGGGTCATCCGCGTCGTCCACATCTCGCCCACCTCGACCTCTTCGCCCGGCAGCACGTGCCACACCTGCTCCAGCTGAGACTCGAACGCGCTCTCGGTCATCGTCATCGACAAGGCCGCCTGCACGTTCGGGTCCGACATCCCCTGCAACAGACTCCGCAGGTGGCGGTCATAGTCCTCCAAGTTCGCCACCTCGCCCGCCTCGTTCAGCGTCATGGTGTACGCCTTGCCCACCAGATACACGAACGGCGCGACCCCGGGCTCGGTCGCCTTCCGCCGGTCACGCGGGTTGGTCGAGTCGTACGTCGTCCGCCCGCCCGGTCGCATCGTCGACTCCATCGCGACCGAATCCGTCGTGACCTCGATCTCACCGTCACCACGCGTCACGTTCGCCACCTTCATCGTCTGCACCGTGGTCGTGCTGATCTCCACAGACGCCGTCCCACCCGGCGACTCGGTGTCCTGGCTCATCTCCGCCTTGAACTCGTACGAAAGCGTCACGCCCTCGCGCCACTTGTACGACAGGTCGGCGGTCTGCGCCAACGCGGGGACGGACATCGCGCCGCCGGCAACCAGGCTCAGAACGGCGGCATCGGAGATTCGAAGCATCGGGAATCCTTCCTTGAAAGTGCCCAATCGAGGCGACGCCCGCCCCCAGGGCCCGCGAGCCATCCCCCGCAAGTCCGAGAATCGACGTGATTCTACGACGCGTGCCGAACCCTCGAATCGGCCCGCCGATCACGCGGCTGGCATCGACTTGCCCCGCTCGCAACCACTCTCTCCGCAGTCAACCGGATAGAGTGCCGATAATCACCCCACTCGGGGGTGCTCATCCCCTCCGCCTTGCCTGCCCCCTGCGCCCGACCTCAAGGGCCCAGGACCCAGGATTCTGGACTTCCCAGGAGCCCCACATGTCCCGCCCAGCCATCATCAACCGCATCGGCCTGCTCACCGGAGGCGGCGACTGCCCGGGCCTCAACGCCGTCATCCGCGCCGTCACCAAAGACGCCATCGGCCACGGCATCGAGGTCGTCGGCATCGAGGACGGCTTCCTCGGGCTCATCGAGAACCGCACCCGCCAACTCCACTCCGACGACGTCTCCAACATCCTCACCACCGGCGGCACCATCCTGGGCTCCTCCAACAAGGCCAACCCCGAACGCTTCGCCGTCGGCAAAAACCAGGACGGCTCACCAAAGTTCCAGGACATGACCGACCTCTGCATGCGAAACATCGAGCTCCAGGGCCTCGACGCGCTCGTCGTCATCGGCGGCGACGGCACCATGACTGGCGCGCAGACCTTCACCAAGCGCGGCATCAACTGCATCGGCGTCCCCAAGACCATCGACAACGACCTCTTCGGCACCGACCTCACCTTCGGCTTCCTCACCGCCGTCCAGATCGCCACCGACGCCCTCGACCGCGTCCACACCACCGCCGCCAGCCACCACCGCGTCATGGTCGTCGAGGTCATGGGCCGCAACGCCGGCTGGATCGCCCTGCACGCCGGCGTCGCCTCCGGCTCCGATATCATCCTCATCCCCGAGATCAACTTCGACATCGACGCCGTCTGCAAGACCTGCCTGCAGCGCAGCCGACGCGGCAAACGCTTCACCATCATCTGCGTCGCCGAGGGCGCCCGCCCCATCGGCGGCAAACCATTCGTCGATCGCACAGACCCCACCAGCCCCGATCCCATCCGCCTGGGCGGCGTTGCCCGCGCCATCGCCAACCAGATCGAGGCCAAGACCCCACTCGAATCCCGCTACGTCGTCCTGGGCCACGTCCAGCGCGGCGGCACCCCCGTCGCCGCCGACCGCGTCCTGGCCACCCAGTTCGGCGACTACGCCATGGAACTCCTCCTCACCGGCAAAAAGAACCGCATGGTCGCCTACCAGGGTGGTGCGTACACCGACGTGGCGCTGGTCGAGGCCGCCGGAAAGCAGCGCCTCATCCCCCCGAACCACTCGCTCCTCGCCGCCGCCAAGAGCGTCGGCACCGGCTTCGGCGACGGCGAGTAATCCCGCCACAACCCCACGCCCCGGACACGCCCCAACGACCCTCTCGCGCTCACGCACCGCGCGACGCCGCGATCAACCGCTCCAGAGCCCCTCGCGCCGCCCCACTGTCAATCGCTCGTCGCGCCATCGCGCACCCCGTCGTGAAGTCCGCCGCAAGACCCGTCACGACCAGTGCCGCCGCCGCGTTCAGCACAACCATCTGACCGCGCGGCCCCGGCTCGCCCTCCAGAATCGCCCGGATCATCGACGCCGACTCACCCACATCCCGCGCGATCAGGCTCGAAGCCTCCAACGGCGCGACCCCCGATCCATCCATCAACTCCCCCGGCGCCATCTCATACCGCCTCACCGCGCCGTCTCGCACCTCCCCCACCATCGTCGGCGCCATCACCGAAATCTCGTCCAGTCCATCCCGCGAATGCACCACCATCGCCCGCACGCTCCCCAGCCTCGCCAGCGCGCCCGCCACCAGATCAACCAGCGGCTCGCCATACACCCCGATCACCTGCCGCGTCGCCCCCGCCGGATTCGTCAGCGGCCCCAGCACGTTGAAGATCGTCGCGTGCTTCAGCGCCCGACGCACCGGCCCCGCGTGCCGCATCGCGGGATGGTGATGGATCGCGAAGCAAAAACACACGCCCGCCTCCTCCAGGCACCGCGCCTGGACCTCCGGCGTCGCGTCCACGTTCACCCCAAGCGCGGCCAAAACCTCCGCCGACCCCCGCCCCGTCCGGCTCCGGTTCCCATGCTTCGCAA